>NZ_JBHZAG010000030.1:39659-100338 GCF_042754125.1 Amycolatopsis sp. NPDC059235 | reverse complement strand
TATAGCTCCGGTTAATACCCCCCCCGAACCGCAGAGGAGGCTTCGTATCGGGGTTGGGGGCGGGGTGGGTGGCTCCAGCGGTGGGTGCGTCGGCGGCGGTTGGTGGGGTGGGTGCGGGGTCGTCAAAGTCCGTGAGGGGAACCCTGAGGGACTCAGAGTCCCTCAGGGTTCCCCTCACGGATTTGCGTGGAGGGTCAGACTGTGCGGAGCGTGTGGACTGTGCGGCCGTCCAGGGCGGAGCGGCCATGCAGGGCGGCCAGTTCCAGGACTACTGATACGCCGGTGACTGTTGCGCCTGCGTCTTCCAGGAGTTTTGCGGTCGCTGCCACTGTGCCGCCGGTGGCCAGGACGTCGTCCATGACGGCGATGCGTTGGCCTGGCTTCACTACGTTCGCGGGGAGTTCGACGCTGGCGGTGCCGTATTCCAGGGAGTAGTCGACTCGTCCGGCTACCGAAGGGAGTTTGCCTGGTTTTCGGACCAGGACTACGCCCATGCCGCGGGAGTAGCCGACTGCTGCTGCCAGGAGGAAGCCGCGGGCCTCGACGCCGGCCACCAGGGTGGCGGCTGGGTCGAGGGTTTCCGCTAGGGCGTCTGCTACTGCGGCGAAGCCTGGGCCGTCGGCGAAGAGGGGGCTGAGATCGCGGAACAGGACGCCTGGTTCCGGGAAGTCCGGGACTTCGGCGATCAGGTCCAATGCCTCGTCGAGCTTCATGGGGCTCAGCGCTTCTTCTTTCCCGACGGACGCTGCTTCGGGTGCCGTGCGGGGACGCCGGCAGCAGCCGCCATGGCCTTTTCCTTGCGGAGTTCTGCGGCCAGCTGGTCCTCGTCGTTGGCGTCGAAGTCGTCGTCCGCTGCTTCGCGCTTCGCGGCCTTCGCCCGGCGGGCCGCCACGCGGTCGGCCTGCTGGCGATATTGCGGGTCGCGCATCTTGAAGTCGACCAGCAGCGGCGTCGCCAGCGCGACCGACGACAGGACGCCGACAAGGGTACCGGTGAGCTGCACCAGCGCCAGGTCCTGCAGCGTGCCCGAGCCGAGCAGGATGTAGCCGACGATCAGCAGGCCCAGGATCGGCAGCAGGGCGATGAACGCCGTGTTGAACGATCGCATCAGGGTCTGGTTCAGCGCCAGGTTCGCCGCTTCGGCGTACGTGCGCCGCGACAAGCCGAGCAAGCCCCGGGTGTTTTCCCGGACCTTGTCGAACACCACCACGGTGTCGTACAGCGAGAAGCCGAGAATCGTCAGCAAACCGATCACCGTCGCGGGCGTGACCTCGAAGCCCACGAGCGAGTACACGCCCGCGGTGACCACGATGTCGTGCAGCAGCGAGATGAGCGCCGCGAACGCCATCCTGGTGTCGAAGTAGATCGCCAGGAAGATCACGACGGCGACCAGGAACACGCCGAGCGCGATCAGGGCCTGGCGCGAGATCTCGTTGCCCCACGAAGCGCTCACCGCGCTGTCGCTGATGGCCTGCTCGCTCGACTTGCCGTTGGTGCCGACCGGGCCGAGGTCCTCGAAGATCTGCTTCTTGACCTTCGCCACCTGGTCGGCGGTGAGGGTCTCGGAGCGGGTCTGGATGGTCGCCGCGTTGCCGGTGCCGACCGTCTGGGTCTCCGCCGGGGCCTCGCCGAGCGCGGTGTTGAACGACTTGATCACCTGGTCCTGGGTGATCTGGCCGTGCGAACCGTGCGCGGGCAGCTGGATCTGCGTGCCGCCCTCGAACTCGATGCCCACGTTGAAGCCGCGGAAGATCATCGAGCCGATGCACACCAGGAGCAGCAGCGCGAAGAACATGTACCAGCGCTTGCGCGAACCGACGATGTCGACCGCGCCGGTGCCGACGTAGAGCCGGTGGAAGAAGCTTTCCTTCTTGCCGGGCTTGGCCGCGGTGGCGGCGCTTTCCGGGCCGTCCGGGGTTTCCGAGGTGACGCCTGCGGTTTCGTCGCTCACGTCAGGCCTCCTTCACGTTCGCGCGGCGGCCGGGAGCGGGGCGCGTGGACTTGCGCTGGGCGCCGAGCTTCTGGACGGCGCCGAGGCCGAGATTCCGGGGGTTGGACAGGAACTTCGACTTCGAGGTCGACACCATCGCCACGAGCGGATGCGTGACCAGGTAGACGACCACCAGGTCCAGCACCGTCGACATGCCGAGGGTGAACGCGAAGCCCTGCACGTCGCCGACGGCGATGATGTACAGGATCGCGGCGGCCAGGAAGCTGACCGCGTCCGAGGCCAGAATCGTGCGCCGCGCCCGTGCCCAGCCGCGCGGCACCGCGGACCGGAAGGTCCGGCCCTCCCGGATCTCGTCTTTCAGCCGTTCGAAGTAAATGACGAACGAGTCCGCCGTGATGCCGATCGCGATGATCAGGCCGGCGACGCCCGCGAGGTCGAGCGTGTACCCGATCCACCGCCCGAGCAGCACCAGCACCGCGTACACGAGCAGGCCGGACAGCACCAGCGACCAGATCGTGAGGATGCCGAGCAGCCGGTAGTAGAACAAGCAGTAGACGAACACGACCGCGAGGCCGATCGCGCCGGCGATCAGGCCGGCCTGCAGCGAGGCGTAGCCCAGCGTCGCGGACACCGTGGTGGCGTCCGAGGAGTCGAACGACAGCGGAAGCGAACCGTACTTGAGGATGTCCGCCAGGTTCTTCGCGTCGGTCTGGGTGAACTTCCCGGTGATCTGCGTGTTGCCGCCGAGGATGGCGTTCTGCACGGTCGGCGCGGACACCACGTCCGTGTCGAGCACGAACGCCGCCTGCTTGCCGATGTTGGCCGACGTGAAGTCGCCCCAGGTCTTGCCGCCCGCGCCCTTGAAGCTCAGGTCGACGATCCACTGGCCGCGCTGCTGGTCGTAGCCGGAGTTCGCGCTGGAGATCTCGGTGCCGGGGATGAACTCCGGGCCGAGCACGTACTTGGTGGCGTCCTTGTCGCCGCAGGTGACCAGCGGCTGGCCGGGAAGGTCGTTGCCCTCCAGCGGGTCGGCGGCGTTGGGCGCGCAGGTGAGGGCGGCGAGCGCCTTCTGCTGCGCGGCCTGCGCGGCGGCGGCCTCCTGCTGGTTCTTCGGGTCCTTCGGCATCAGCGCGGGAGCCTGGCGCACCGCGCGGGCCGCCTCGATCGGGTTCTTGCCCGCGTCCTGACCGCCTGCTCCCGAGGCCGGGGCCGACGGGGTCGTGCTCGGCGGCTGCTGTGCCGGGGCGCCTTCCGCTCCCCCGCCGCCGGCGGGCTTGCTCGGCGCGGTGGGCGGCGCGCTCGGGGCGCCGGAGGCGGGAGCCGAGGGCGGCGCGGCCGGGGTGTTCGGGACCGAGGTGATCACCTCGCGGATCCCGAGCTTGGCGGTCCGGCCCAGGTTCTTCGCCTCGTCGCCCTGCTCGCCCGGCACGGTGATCACGATGTTGTTGCCGTCGAGCACCACCTCGGTGCCGCCGACGCCGATCCCGTTCACGCGGGTCTCGATGATCTGGCGCGCCTGGTTCAGCGAATCGCGGGTGGGCTGGCCGCCGTCGGGCGTGCGCGCGGTGAGCGTGACCCGGGTGCCGCCCTGGAGGTCGATGCCGAGTTTCGGCGTCGCTTTGCCGCTGCCGGTGAAGAACACCAAGGCGTACAGCACGACCACGATCAGGGCGAAGAAGGCGAGATAGCGTCCCGGGCGGAGATGCCCGGCCGATGGTGCCACGGTGCTTCGGTCTCCTCGAACTGGCACGGACTGGATGGACCCCAAGTGGTTCGGGTGCGCGAGCCGGAAGGGGGTCCTCCGGACGCGGCTGGGCGTGAACTATGACGGCGGACACGCACGCAGCACCGAGACAGTACTCGGTGCTGCGTGAGCCCGGCGTTCGCCCGTACCGACTTTCGTAGGCTGTGGGCGGATCACTGCCCGGTGAAGCCCGGAGGCTACTTCTTCCCGTGCTCCAGCGGGGGCGCCACCTGCGCACCGGAGGCCTGGCTCTCCTCGGCGGAGATCGACTCCTGGGCCGGGGCCTCCGACGAGGACGCCGCGGTCTCCGGGGCCGAGGCGATGCCCGCGGCCTCGTCGGCCGTCTCGGCGGTCTCGTCGCCCTCGACGACCGGCTCGACCTTCTCGCGCACCGCGAGCCGCAGCCAGGTGGTGACGACGCCCGGCGCGATCTCGATGTCGATCGTGGTGTCGCTGCTGGTGTCGGCGACCGTGCCGTACATGCCCGACGTGGTCATCACGCGGTCGCCAGCGGAAATGCTGTTCTGCATCTCCTGCTGAGCCGCCTGCTGCTTCTTCTGCTTGCGGGTGCCCATGACGAGCGGCACGGCCACCACGAGCAGCAGCAGCAACGGCAGCAGTAACTGGTTCATGACTCTCCTCGACGGACGCCTTTCTCGGCTGCCCGCGTCCGGTTTCGACGGATGTGCTGTGTTCGAGTGTGCCAGGTACCGGCGGAAACGCCACCACCCGGGCCGCTGTCCGCCCTTGTCAGGCCTGGTCGAACAGCGTCGGACCGCCCGCGTCGGGCCGTCCCGCCTCCGGGGGCGGGACCAGTCCGAGGTGCAGCCACGCGGCCGCGGTCGCGACCCGGCCGCGCGGAGTGCGGGCGAGCATACCGGCCCGGACCAGGTAGGGCTCGCACACCTCCTCGACCGTAGTGGCCTCCTCGCCGACGGCGACCGCGAGCGTCGAAATGCCCACCGGTCCCCCGCCGAACGAGCGGGTCAGCGCGCCGAGCACGGCCCGGTCCAACCGGTCCAGGCCCAGCTCGTCGACGTCGTAGACCTTCAGCGCGGCCTGCGCGACCTCCAGGGTCACCTTGCCGTCGGCGCGCACCTCGGCGTAGTCGCGGACCCGGCGCAGCAGCCGGTTGGCGATCCGGGGCGTGCCGCGCGACCGGCCGGCGATCTCGGCGCAGCCGTCGCTGTCGATCTCGATGCCGAGGATCTTCGCGGCGCGGCGGACCACCAGCTCCAATTCGGCCGCGGAGTAGAACTCCATCTGGCCGGTGAAGCCGAACCGGTCGCGCAGCGGGCCGGTCAGCGAACCGGACCGGGTGGTAGCCCCGACCAGCGTGAACGGTGCGATTTCCAGCGGGATGCTGGTGGCGCCGGGCCCCTTGCCGACGACGACGTCGACCCGGAAGTCCTCCATCGCGAGATACAGCATTTCCTCGGCGGGCCGGGCGATGCGGTGGATCTCGTCGATGAACAGGACGTCGCCGGGCGCCAGGTTGGACAGCATCGCGGCCAGGTCGCCCGCGCGTTCCAGGGCTGGCCCGGAGGTGATCCGGATGGCCGCGCCCAGTTCGGCGGCGACGATCATCGCCATGCTCGTCTTGCCGAGCCCGGGCGGGCCGGACAGCAGCACGTGGTCCGGCGGCACGTCGCGCCGCCGCGCGCTCTCCAGCACCAGTTCCAGCTGCTCGCGGACGCGTTCCTGGCCGACGAACTCGTCCAGTTTGCGCGGCCGGAGCGAGGTCTCCAGGTCGCGTTCGCCGGTCTGGGCGAGCGCGGACAGGGTTTCGTCGTCCGCCTCGTAGCCGCCGGTGTCGAACTCGGTCACTTCGTGGTTCATCGGCGGCTACCGCTTGCGGCCCAGCGCGGCCAGCGCCGCGCGCAGCACCGAGGACGTGGTGTGCCCGTCGCCCTCGGACAGCACCCGGTCCACCGCCTGCTCGGCTTGTTTGGCCGGGAAACCCAGCCCGGCCAGCGCTTCCACCACCTCGCCGCGCAGCGCGCCGGGCGCGGTGACGACCGGGGCGTCGGCGGCGCCGCCGAGCGCGGTGACCTTGTCCCGCAGTTCGAGGCTGAGCCGCTCGGCTCCCTTGCGGCCGATGCCGGGGACCTGAGTGAGGACGGTGATGTTGCCTTCGACGAGCGCCGCGCGCAGTTTGTCCGGCTCCAGCACGGCCAGCGTCGCCAGCGCGAGCCGCGGCCCGATCCCGGACACCGTCTGGAGCAGGCCGAACAGCTCGCGCGCGTCCTCCTCGGCGAACCCGAAGAGGGTCAGCGAGTCCTCGCGCACGACCAGCGCGGTGTGCAGCCGCGTCTGCTCGCCGCGGCGCAGCGTGGCCAGCGTCGCCGGAGTGGCCTGCACGGCGAGGCCGACACCGCCGACCTCGACCACCACGTGGTCGAGCCCGACGGACAGCACTTCGCCGCGTACCGAGGAGATCATCGTCGTGCTCCTGTTTCGTTCTGCTTCGTGGTGGTTCCGGCCGCTTTGGCCGCGGCCGCCAGCCGGGCCTTGTGGGCGCGGACCAATTCGGCCGCGCGGGCCTCGGCCTCGGCGAGCCGGACCCGCATCGGCTCGCGCCAGAGGTGGCAGATGGCGAGCGCGAGCGCGTCGGCCGCGTCCGCCGGATGCGGTTTGACCTCGAGCCCGAGCAGCCGCATCACCATGGTGGTGACCTGCGCTTTGTCCGCGCGGCCGGACCCGGTGACGGCGGCCTTGACCTCGCTGGGCGTGTGGAAGACGACCGGCAGCCCGCGCCGCGCCGCCGACAGCGCCACGACCCCGCCCGCCTGCGCGGTGCCCATCGCGGTGCGGACGTTGTGCTGCGCGAACACCCGCTCGACGGCGACCGCTTCGGGCCGGTACTTGTCGAGCCAGCGCTCCACCTCGTCGGCGACGCCGAGCAGCCGCTGCGCGAGATCCTGGTCGGCGGGCGTGCGCACGACCCCGACCGCGACCGGGCGCACCGACCGGCCCTTGCCGCCGTCGACCACGCCGAGGCCGCACCTGGTCAGACCGGGGTCGACCCCGAGCACCCGCACCGTTTCTCCTTCGCCCGCGCGAACATCCGTTCGACGTGCAGGCTAACGGTCGCGGTGCGCGGGCCTGCGCATGGACACGCGCAACGCATGGTCACACCTGGCGGGCGACCCTTGTGCGCGAGCACGATGGAGGCATGCCGGGACCGGAGGACTACGTCGCGCACCTGGGCCTGGAGCCGCTGCCGGTGGAGGGCGGCCGGTTCGCGCAGAGCTGGCGCGCGGACGAGGGGTCGGCGATCTATTACCTGCTCACCGCGCCCGAGATCTCCGCGCCGCACCGCCTCGACCGCGTCGAGGTGTTCGTGCACCACGCGGGATCACCTGCGCGGATGCTCCTGCTGCATCCCGGCGGCGAGGTGACGCGTCCAGTGCTGGGCAGCGACGTGGCCGCCGGGGAACGTCCGCAGGTGGTCGTGCCTGCCGGGACGTGGCAAGCGACAGTGCCGTTGGGCGCGTGGAGCCTGCTCGGCACCGTGGTGATGCCGCCTTATACCGACGACTGCGTGGAATTCGCGGATCCGGCGACGCTGGCCGCCCAGTTCCCGGACGCCGGCGACGACCTGGCCGCGCTGGGTTGATCGGGCAGGTCAGGGACCGTCGACGCCGGGAGTCCAGCTCTCCGGGTCGCCGCTCTCGGTGAGGACCGGCTGCCATTCGGCGAAGCCCTCGGGCGCGTCGGCATGCCACGGGAAGTACCCCTCCGGCGTCGCGACGATCATCTGCAGCGCCGGGAAGTCGCCGTCCGGGTAGACGAGGAACGCGGACCCGAAGTACTCCGGGTAGTGGCCTTTCGCGACGCGCTCGAAGATCACCGGCGCGCCGTCGAAGAAATCGTCGTAGCGTTTGCCGACCTCGAAGATCTCGCCGTTGGCGGACCGGTCGACGTACGCGTCGAGCAGCACCGGGGCCATGTGGTCGGGCAGGCCGATCACGACCGCCTCGGGCACGTTGTGCAGCGCCCACGCGCACGCGGTGAAGCAGTAGCCCGCGCCCTGGTCGTCGGCGGGCACGGCGATGACCGCGTTCCCTCGTTCCCTCGCCTGGGTTTCGATCCAGGCGATGAGGCTCTGCTCTTGCTCGGTGAGCGCGGAGGTCGTCACGGCCGACATTCTGCCCCACCCGCGCGCCCGAGCCCAGTCCCCGCGCCGGTCATTTTCCCGCCGTCCCAAGGATTTTCGCGCTTTCCCTTGCGCACCAAGGGAAATTCACGCGAAAACGGCCGCGCCCCCGGAGTGCCGGGGGCGCGGCCGTGTCGCGGGCGATTGGATCAGTCCACCGCGGCCATGACCTCATCGGACACGTCGAAGTTGGCGTACACGTTCTGCACGTCGTCGCAGTCCTCGAGCGCGTCGATCAGCTTGAAGACCTTCTTCGCGCCGTCGACGTCGAGCGGCACGCTCACCGACGGCAGGAAGGTCAGCTCGGCCGATTCGTACTCGAACCCGGCCTCCTGCAGCGCCTTGCGCACCGGCACCAGGTCGCCGCCCTCGGAGACGATCTCGAAGCTCTCGTCGAGGTCGTTGACCTCCTCGGCGCCCGCGTCGAGGACCGCCATCAGGACGTCGTCCTCGGTCGCGTCCGCCTTGGGCATGATCACGACGCCCTTGCGGTTGAACATGTAGGCGACCGAGCCCGGGTCGGCGAGCGAGCCGTTGTTGCGCGTGAGCGCGGTCCGGACCTCCATCGCGGCGCGGTTCTTGTTGTCGGTGAGGCACTCGATCAGCACCGCCACGCCGTTCGGGCCGTAGCCCTCGTACGTGATGTTCTGCCAGTCGGCGCCGCCCGCTTCCTCGCCGGCGCCGCGCTTGCGCGCGCGCTCGATGTTGTCCTGCGGGACGGAGTTCTTCTTCGCCTTCTGGATCGCGTCGTACAGCGTGGGGTTGCCGTCCGGGTCCCCTCCCCCGGTCCCGGTGCGGGCGGCGACCTCGATGTTCTTGATCAGCCGCGCGAAGAGCTTGCCCCGCTTGGCGTCGAGGTTCGCCTTCTTGTGCTTCGTCGTGGCCCACTTGGAGTGGCCGCTCATCTTTCCTCCATCTGTTCCCGCGGCCGCGTGCCTCCCGGCGCGGCCGCCGCAATCCTTTGCTCAGGCTTTCCGCACGAGCTCGACGAACAGCCGGTGCACGCGCTCGTCCCGGGTGATCTCCGGGTGGAACGCCGTGGCCACCACCGCCCCCTGCCGGACGGCGACGATCCTATCCGCCCTGGGCCCGTCCGGCGGGTCCTCCGGGTCGGGCACGGTGGCCAGCACCTCGACGCCGTCTCCCGCCTTCTCGACCCACGGGGCCCGGATGAACACCGCGTGCAGCGGTCCGCCGGGCACGCCGGCGAACGGGAGGTCGGCCTCGAAGGAGTCGACCTGCCTGCCGAACGCGTTGCGCCGCACGACCACGTCGAGGCCGCCGAGCTGCTGCTGGTCCGGGCGCCCGTCGAGCACCTGGCGGGCCAGCAGGATCATCCCGGCGCACGAGCCGAAGGCGGGCAGGCCGCCCGCGATCGCCTCGCGCAGCGGTTCGAGCAGCTCGAAGGTCTCGAGCAGCCGAGACATCGTGGTGGACTCCCCGCCGGGCAGCACCAGGCCGGCTATTCCGGACAGCTCGGCGGGGCGGCGCACCGGAACCGCGCGGGCGCCCGCGCTTTCCAGCATCGCGACGTGCTCGCGCACGGCGCCTTGCAGGGCGAGCACGCCGACCGCCGGCCGTGCTCCCGTAGCTGTCGCCACCCGACCTCCCGTGAGACGTTCGCATCAGCTTAGGGGGACCGTCCGGAGCGCAACCGGGCAGGTCAGGCGGGCACCACCGGGGCCGCCGCCCACCCGGGGAGCGCTCCGCCGGCCGATCCTGAACCGAGGCGAAGTGGACTGCTGAAATCTGTCGCCAGTGGCCACCTCGAAGGTGGTCTCCACCGGCACCGGTCCATTCTGCCGTTCCCGGCCCGGACCCGTCTTCCATGGTAGGCCGATCCGGAAGCCCCAGGTCAACGCTCCCCGGCGGAAAAGTGACCGAGCCCAAGTGGATCTTCCGCCGAGGGAAGTGGCCTTCCGAGATACCCGTGCAATGGCCTGGCTCAGCGGTCCACCGCCGACTTACGCTGAAGGGGAAGAACGCTTCCGCTCCCCCGAGAAAGGCCCGAAGGTGTCGCAGCAGCAGAACGCCGAACCCCAGACCGTCACCGGCACCGCGAAGGTGAAGCGCGGCATGGCGGAGATGCTCAAGGGCGGCGTCATCATGGACGTCGTGACCGCCGACCAGGCCAAGATCGCCGAGGACGCGGGCGCGGTCGCGGTCATGGCGCTGGAGCGCGTCCCCGCGGACATCCGCGCGCAGGGCGGCGTCGCCCGGATGAGCGACCCGGACCTGATCGACGGCATCATCGAAGCGGTGTCGATCCCGGTCATGGCGAAGGCGCGGATCGGCCACTTCGTCGAGGCGCAGGTGCTGCAGTCGCTCGGCGTCGACTACATCGACGAGTCCGAGGTGCTCACCCCCGCCGACTACGCGAACCACATCGACAAGTGGGCGTTCACCGTGCCGTTCGTGTGCGGCGCGACCAACCTCGGCGAGGCCCTGCGCCGCATCACCGAGGGCGCGGCGATGATCCGCTCGAAGGGCGAGGCCGGCACCGGCGACGTCTCGAACGCGACCACGCACATGCGCAAGATCCGCGGCGAGATCCGCCGCCTGCAGAACCTGCCCGAGGACGAGCTGTTCGTCGCGGCCAAGGAGCTGCAGGCGCCGTACGAACTGGTCCGCGAAGTGGCCGAGGCGGGCAAGCTGCCGGTGGTGCTCTTCACCGCGGGCGGCATCGCGACCCCGGCCGACGCGGCGATGATGATGCAGCTGGGCGCGGAGGGCGTGTTCGTGGGCTCGGGCATCTTCAAGTCCGGGAACCCGGCGCAGCGTGCCGAGGCGATCGTGAAGGCGACGACGTTCCACGACGACCCCGATGTGCTGGCGAAGGTGTCGCGCGGGCTCGGGGAGGCGATGGTGGGGATCAACGTCGAGGACGTGCCGGAGCCGCACCGGCTCGCTGAGCGCGGCTGGTGATTGTTCGGCTCTGATTCAGGTTTCGATGCGAACGGCGAGGGCACTGTGCCCTCGCCGTTCGTTCATTGCGAAAGAACTCGCTCGACTCGATCCCGCAGATCCGTGTCCGCGATCTCCGAGCTTGCCATCCTGCCGAGCAGCTCCGAGACGAATTCGCGGTCGAAATTCGGCAGTCGCGCCATCTCGACGGCCCAGGGAACGGCCAGCAGCATCCAGTAGGGACGTCCGGAATTCCAGGCCGACTCGACGGTAAGCTCGATCAGCCTCTCCGGAGCGGACACGCCTCCCCCGTCGAGAGATTCCCACGCGCGGGAGAACTCGCCGAGGCAGGCCGACAGGTCGCGCTCCAGGAAGGGCCACATCGGCACGAACCCGGATGCTTCAAGGGTCGCCCGGCCCTCCAGTTCAACGCCTGCGCCGATCAGGCCGCCGGGCATGATGCCGATCCATGCCCCGTCTCCGCGGTACACCGCTGGAGTCCACTCGGTCACGGCAACGATTTTACCCCTCGCACGCGGCTGGTCGAGCCGTCCGCCATCAACCCCGAGGGCTCATTCGCTGTGCCGCCCCCGGGCATAGCTGTACGACTCCAGCACCACCCGCCACACGACCTCGATCTCTTCCCGGTCCCGAGGCCCGTACACGAGCTGCGTGTTCTGGATCGGGTGCGGCACACCCCACCCCGCCTCGGTCACCAGTTTCTTCGCGATCGGCGGGAGCGTCAGGTGAAGGCTGCCGTCCTGTTGCGGGTGCAGGTGGGCGAATTCCCGGCTGCGCTTGATGAACGCGTCGTCCGGACCGGTGCCGAACTCCGGGGCCAGGTGGATCGCCCTTGCTTCCGGGTAGGGCACGTGCGTCGGCGCCAGGTAGACGCCCGCCAGCGAGCGCATCCGTTGCCACAGTTCTTCCTGCAGCGTCGTCGGAGCGATCTGGTTGAGCTGGCCGTGCGGGATCGGGCCGCGGGTGCGCGGGGCCGGGCCGTCGCGGTCGGGGATGTCGAACATGAGTCCTCCAAGGAGTGAGTCAGACTGGTCGGGTGCGCTGGTAGCGCCTGCCGTGGTAGACGAGGGGGTCGCCGGGCCGGGTGGTGGCTGCGCGGACCTCTCCTAGCAGGAGGCCGTGGTCTCCTGCGTCCACCGTTTCCCGGCGGTGGCATTCGATGGCGGCCAGTGCGTCGGGATGCAGGAGGGTGCCCTGCTCGCCTGGTTGGAAGCCGGTGCTGCCGAAGCGGTCGGCGCCGGGTGTCGCGAACAGGGCGGCCAGTTCGGTTTGCTCCGCGGCCAGGACGTTGACGCCGAATCGTGAGCAGCGGGAGAAAACATCGTAGGAGCTTGATGTTTTCGCCTGGCAAACGAGCAGTAGCGGCGGGCGCATCGATACTGAGGTCACCGAGGTCGCGGCGTATCCGCGCGGGGTGCCGTCGTCGTCGAGGGCGGTCACCACGCAGACGCCGCCGGCCAGTGCTGACATCGCGTCTTTGAACTCGTCGAGCAGCGCGGCGGTCATCGGGCATCACCAGTTGCGGCGGGGACGGCCGAGGGCTTGAGCCATTCGCCGTCGGGGGTGCCGAAGCCGTGTTCCAGGCGGAAGACCGTGCGGCCCCTTCGGATGGTGCGTGCGACGCGGCCGGTGAACATCCAGCCCGCATACGCTGTCCAGCCGCATTTCGCTTGGACGTCGCCGGGGCCGAAGGACCAGTTTTCGGCCGGGTCGAACAGCACCAGGTCCGCGTCTAGGCCGGGAGCGATCGCGCCCTTGCGGTCGGCGATCCCGAACAGCCGGGCTGGTTCGGCGGCTAGCACGCGGGTGACGATCGGCAGCAGGTCGTCCGGCGTGGCATCGGGTGCGCGGCGGCACAGGCCGGTGTACAGGGCGGGGAAAAGTTCCTGCACTCCGGGCAGCCCGGGCGGGGCGTCGGGAGCCGCGACGGTCTTGTCCGGGAACGCGTGCGGTGCGTGGTCACTGCCCACAGTGGACACTTCGCCGCGGAACACCGCGTCCCACAACCGGTCCTGGTCGGCTTGTTCCCGGATGGCGGGGCTGAGCCGGATGCGCGAACCGCACCGGGCGGTGTCGGCCGCGGTGAAGGACAGGTGGTGCCCGGTGGCCTCCCAGGTGACCGGCAGCCCGGCCGCGCCGGCCGCGGTGAGCAGGTCGGCCTCCTCCCGGCTGGACACGTGCAGCACGTGCGCCGCGGTGCCGTGCCGCCGCGCCAGCTCGATCAGCTTGGCCACGGCGACGATCCCGCCCGAGCGCGGCCGGAACCGTTCGTAGTCGCGGTAGGTCGCCGGGGCGCCCTGCCACTGGTCGAGGAGCGCGAAGACGTCGTCGTCCTCGGCGTGGAAGAGCAGCCGCAGGCCCTGTCGTTTCGCGACGGCGAACAGTTCGTCGAGCCGACCGGGGTCGCGCAGCACGTGCGGTGCGGTGTGGTGCCCGGTGAGGAATGCCTTCGCGGTCAGCGCTTCGGCGGGCTCGAATGTTTCCAGCGATTCCACGGCCTCTGGGTTGACGCCCGCGTGAAAGCGGTAGTCGACCAGGCTGGTGCCGCGGATTTCCGCGTCCTTGGCACGGGCGTCGGCGGGAGTGAACGTCGCCGGGCGCGTGTTGGGCATGTCGAACACTGTCGTGACGCCGCCCGCCACCGCCGCGCGCGACGCGTGCGCCCAGTCCTCCTTTTCGGTCAGGCCCGGAGTACGGAAGTGCACGTGGGAATCGATCAGGCCGGGCAGGACGTGCCGCCCGGCGGCGTCGATCTCCTCGGTGCCGGACACGGTGCTCCCGGCGGGGAGCACGTCGGCGATTTTCCCGCCGGCGACGGCGATGTCGGCGAGGCGGACGCCGCCGGGGCCGGTCACCCGGCCGCCCCGGACGACGAGGTCGTAGTTCTTCACGCGGCCCATGGCAGGCTCACCAGCTCTCGGCTCAGGTCGTTGGTCGGGCCCATCAGCGCGACGGCGCGGGCGTCGCGGGCCATCCGGTTGATCGGGTTCGTCACCACGTACCCGGCGCTGCCGAGCAGCCGGGCGATCGCGGCGACGACTTCCTCGGCCGTCTGCGAGGCGTGGATTTTGCTGTGCAGCGTGACCTCGCCGGGGTCGGCTCCGTCGCGGCGGCCGGCCCGTTCGACCAATGCGCGGGCGGACTCCACCTGCCCGCGCAGGTCCACCAGACGGTGCCGGACGGCCTGCAGGTCGAGCAGCGATTTCCGTTGTGCCGCTTGGAAACCGAGGTCCCACGCGGCTTCGGCGATCCCGGCCGACACCGCGCCGAGGGTGGCCCCGGACTGGCGGACGCCGGCGATGATCGTGCTCGCGGTGTCGCGCGGCCCGAGCAGCGCTTCCGGGCCGAGGCGGCAGTCCTTGAGTTCCACGAACCCGGTCGCCGACGCGCGCATGCCGACCAGGTCCAGGCTCAGGTCCGGCTCGATGCCCGGGTTGGTCGCGGGCACCAGGAAGAAACTCTGCCCGCCGGATCCGTACGCGGCTTCGTCGGACTCCCCCACCGGCGTGCTCTGCGCGAGCACCAGGTAGACGTCGGTGATCCCGGCGCCAGTGGTGAAAGCCTTGCCGCCGCTGACAGTCCAGCTGCCGTCGGGCATTTCGTCGGCGACCGTGGAGAGGTTCTTCTTCGCCGCACCGGCCCCGGATTCGCTCCACGCGGACGCGGCCAGCCACTCGCCGGACGCGAGTTTCGGCAGCAGTTCTTCGCGCTGGGCGTCGCTGCCCCATTCGGCGATCCGGCTGCACACGGCCAGGTGCTGGAACGCGATGATCGCGGTGGACGGGTCGTGCCGCGCGATCCGCGCGATCATCCGATTGCCTTCCAGGGCGTCCGCCCCGGCTCCGCCGTACCGGCGCGGGACGACGAGGCCGGGCAGCGGCGAGTTCCGCAGCGCGGCCAGCACCTCGGAAGCCGGACGACCGGCTTCGTCGGCCGCCGCGGCGTGCTCCGCGAGTACGTCGACCAGCTCGTCGACGCCGAGGCGCACGGGGGTGGTCAGGTCGACAGCAGACACGAATCCTCCTTCAGGGCATGGGGATCGAACGAATCAATGGTCACCGCGCCGGTGAACGACACCGCCTTCTCCGGGACGCTGACCCAGGACAGCTCGCTGTCCTGGTCGTGGCCGGACACCGCGGCGTCCGAAGTGGTGCACCCGCCGGCGGTGCGGATGCGCAGCGACGCGGTGCGCCGGGTCTCGCCGCCGGCCAGCTGGAACGGGATGGTGCCGCGGATCCGGCGGGCCGCGCCGAGGCAAACAGCGCCGGTGAGCGCGAGCGTCGGATGCCACGACGGCACCGAGACCGCGCGCGCAGCCAGCCCGTTCTCGCCGTCCGGCAGAACCGCGGCCACCTTCGGGAACGCGCCGTCGACGGGATAGCCGTACTGCCGCGCGGCCGAGCGGCGGATCGCGCTCATCGTGCGGAACAGCGGCTGCCCGGCGGCGAAAAGCTCCTCCGGGGTGTCGACGCCGAGGTCGTGGCCGGACAGGAACAGGTACGGGTTCCCGACCGAGACCGCGGAGACCCGGATCGCGCCGTCGTCGAAGGGCAGGTCCGTGGTGGTCTCGCCGAACGGCAGCAGTTCGCCGAGCGGCACCGCGGGGTGGTTGAGGAAGTGCGCGGTGAACGTCGTCCGGTCGCGGACGCATTCGTCGACCTCGCACACCACGTGGTCGTTGTTGTTGAGCACGCGCACCCGGACGCGGTGTTCGGGCGCGAGCCTCCCGATCCAGCCGAGCCTGCTGGCCACGACCACCGACGAGAGCACCGAATGGCCGCAGCTGCCGCGGAATTCGAACCGCGCCGGATCGCCGGGAATGACCTGCACGAACCGGTAGTCGAGGTCGAACAGCGGATGCTCGGAGACCGACACGAGCGCGATCTTCGTGACCGCGGCGAGGCCGTGTTCGGCGAGCCAGGCGACGCCGTCGGACAGCGCTTCGGCGAGCGCCTCCTCGGACGCCGGCAGCCGCTCGGCGGGCAGCACCAGCGTGGAACTCGGGCTGCCGTGGGCATGGGCGATGTGGGCGAGCATCAGGCCGCGCTCCTTTCCCTGGCACCGCCGCTCACCAGCTGTTCGCTCCAGATCCGGTGGATCAGCAGCGACCAGATGGCCAGCGCCGATTCGTCGTTGGGCCGGGCGGCCTGCGCGTCGAACAACCCGGCCACGGCCTGCGGATCGAGCTGCCCGCGATCGGCGAGCGACGGTCCGGAAAGCATGTCTCGGGCGTAGCTGTGCAACGGCTGCCCGGCCGCGAGCATCGAGGTGATCGGCAGCGTGAACGGCTGTTTCGGCCGATCGAGCACCGAATCCGGCACGAGGCCCCGGCCAGCCGCGTAGAGCGCGCGCTTCACCTCGCGGCCGCGCACGCGCTGCTCGGCGGGCAGCCGCCGGGCCAGGCGCGTCACCGAGCGCTGACAGAACGGCAGTCGCACCTCGACCGAATGCGCCATGCTCAAGTGGTCGACGCGGCGCAAATGATAGGCGGGCAAGCGTTCGTCCACTTCGAACTCGGTGATCGCGGACAACCGGTCCGGCCCGGCTCCGCGCAGCCGCCGCGCGATCCGGTCGGCCTCAGTTCCGTTGCGCCGCACCAGGTCCCGGTATTCGTCGGTGTACAGCCGGTCTCGCAGCGCGGCGGGCACGGCCGCGAGCGCTTCGACGTATCCGTTCGGCCAGTCCTCGGCGCCGCCCACCGCGTCGCTGATCCGGCGGTAGCCGCCGAAGATCTCGTCGGCGGCGTCGCCGGAGAGCGTCACCTTGAACCCGGCGTCGTGCACGCCCTGGAACAACAGGTAGGTGCTCAGCGTGATCGGGTCCGCGTTGGGCTGGCCGAGGTGCCACACGACTTCGCCGAGCAGGTCCGGGAACGTCGCCGGGTCCGCTTCGATCTGGTGATACGTCGCGCCGCAGCGGGCAGCGACCTCGCGGGCGTAGGCCTTTTCGTCGAACGGCCAGTCGCCGGTGTAGGCGATGTTGAACGCGTGCACGTGCGGGACCTTCTCCGCCAGCAACGCCGTCACCAGGCTGGAATCCAGTCCCCCGCTGGTGATCGTCGAAATCGGGACGTCGGCCAGTGCGAGCCTGCGGGTTTCGGCGCGCAGCGTGTCGCGCACACGGCCGCCCGCCTCGTCGAGGTCGCCTCCCTCGACCGGGAGCGCGCTTTCCGCGCGCCGCGAGATCTTCAGCCCGCCCGAGCGCGTGTAGACGGCGGTGGCCGCCCGCGGCAGCACCCGGACGCGGTCGAACATCGTCCGCTCCCCGAAGGGCGTTTTGGTGGTGAGGTAGCTGTCGAGCCCCTCGTCCCGCTGCTCCCACCCGACGCCGGGGACGCTCAGCAGAGCCGGCAGCTCCGACGAGAAATACAGCTCCCGGCGTTCCGGGTTTTCGTGGTGGTACAGCGGTTTCATGCCCGCGTCGTCGGTGACGAGCACGAGCTTCGGCTCGGCGCGGGAGTCCAGCACCGCGATGGCGTACATCCCGTCGAGGTGGTCGACGAAGTCCAGGCCGTACTTGTGGTACAGCGCCGGGAGCACGTTGCCGTCGCAGTGGTCGTGGAAGACGTAGCCTGCCGCGTGCAGATCGCGGCGCAGCACGTCGTGGTTGTAGATCTCGCCGTTGAAGACGACCTGGATCTCGCGGCCGAGCCGGTAAGGCTGCTCGCCGCCGTCGAGGTCCACAATGGCCAGCCGGTTGTTGCCCAGCGCCCAGCCTTCGCCCGCCGCGCTGAACCGGGCATCCGGGCCGCCGTGCCGCTGCAGCGCCGAAACCGCGCGCAGATGGTGGTGCGCGAGATTCCCGCCCAAGTGTCCGTAGATCCGGCACATGACTACTGCTTCACCTCCGCGGATACGCCCGCACGGGCGTAGAGGACAGGGTCGAACGGCGTCGGTCCGCCGCACGTGGCGAACCGCCCCTCGGCCGATTCCGGATTGCGCGTGCCGTGCGGCACGCCGGGGGCGGCGAACAGCACGTCGCCGGGAGAGACGTCGTGCCAGCGGTCGATCAGGTACATCTGGCCGTCGCCCTCGAAAGCGATGAACGCCTCTTCGCTCTCCGGGTGCTGGTGGACGTTGAAAGTCTGGCCAGGGTCCTGGATCCCGCAGTGCAGGCACAGCCGCGCGCTGCCGGTTCCGGGCCAGAAAAGGAAATTCATGACGGCGGTCTTCTCGTCGGCGGCGATCTCGCCGGTGCCGCTGAACCCGTGCAATTGCGTTTCGGTGTTCCACAGTTCGTTTTCGAGCCGCGGCGCGGAGCCGGTGGGTTCGTTGCCCGCCAAGCGGGTTCGCCACACGTACGCGGTCAGGCCGTCGTCGCCCGCTTCGAGTTCGAGCGTCCGCCCGGTCGGCGAGTGCAAGGCCGAACCGCGGGCGATTTCCGTGCGATGCCCGGTGACGTCGCCGTGGCCGGAGCCCGCGAAGACGACCGCGACGTTCTCTTCCTCCAGCGCCCAGCCGAGCCGCCACGCCTTCCCCGGCGCGACCTCCACGACGAGCAAAGTCACCCGTTGCGCCCCCATGGCCGGGCCCACTGGCTCGGCGACGCGGCCCCAGTCGAACGGCGAGAAGACGAAGTCCGCGGCGCGGACGATCGTTCCCTGAATGTGGTCGACAAGCATCCCATGTCCCATCAGGTTGCCGATAATTGCCCAGTGACGGAAGCTGAATTGATCAACGCGATTCGATTCCGCGTTTCGCTTCCGGTGGCGACCGTACTAGCCGGGCACAGCGCGCCGCAAAGCCGTCAGCGGGCCGGTCGAATTGGCGCAAATTACGCAGCAGTCATTGACTGTATCGATCCAGTACATTTCCCGCTCCGCCAAATGCCGCAACCGGAGCGTCCGCTAGTGCCCGGAGGGCAATCGAAAAGAAGGGGCAGATTTTTCCTGTGAGCGTCGCCACAGTTTAAGGGGACGGAACATTGACCTTACCAGCGCGAATTCACGAAAGCTCGTGCCGCATAAGGAAACTTGACAACTCAGGACCACACAAGACAGTCGGAATTTCCCGTGAAGACGACGTGCCGCCGAGGACGGAGCCAACACTTTCCGACATGGCGGAACATGATCGGCAACGGAACCGGCGACCGTCTTTCCGGCACGAAAAAGAGGCGACCATCCTTGAGATGATCGCCTCCGGGCGCGGAAATGGAACTATTCCGGAATAGCGTTCAGCGCGGTGTCGACAACCTGTGCCAGCAACGTCTTGTCGCGGCAGACCGCACTCATCACGCGCAGCCCCTGAATCATCGTCACCAGGAAATTCGACAACGCCGGGATATCGGCGCCCTGCGGCAGTTCGCCCATGCTGCGGGCCAGGTGCAGCGTTCCGTAGAAGGAATCCTGCAGCGCGGCGATCGCGTCGCACACGATCCGGTTGGCCGCGTCGTCGTGCGGCACCCGCTCGGTGATCGCCATGACGAGCAGGCAGCCCGGCCGGCCGGGCTCCTTCATCGCGTCGTCGATCCGGCCGAGCAGCAGATCGCGCATCACCTGCCGGATCGGCACCCGCTGCATCAGCGATTCCCGGGTGGCGTCGGTGGTCTGCCGGACGTACCGCTGCAGCGCTCGTTCGTAGAGGCCGTGCTTGCTGTCGAACGCGGCGTAGAGCGAACCGCGGCCGAGCCCGGTCGCCTCGGCGAGATCCTGGATCGAGGTGGCTTCGTAGCCCTTGCGCCAGAAGACCTCCATGGCCTTCTGGATCACCTCGTCGGTGTCGAACTCGCGAACTCGGGGCATGCCTCCAGGATAAAGAAGCTGGAACGACAGGTCAACAATAGAGCGCTTCATCTGGACTGATCGGTCAACAATAAGAACCTCAGATTTCTCGTTTCGCTTGCTGTACAAGGGGTATAGCGCCGAAGGTAAGGCTTTTGACTTAACTATTATTTGCCGATCGTTCCAGATTTGGTACCGTCGAAGCGACCGCCGGATGCGGTCCGTGTGCGACCGGTCCCGGTGCGCACCCTCCTGTGGCCGGCGGCACCGAAGAGAAAACCGCACTCGCCAGACAAGGAGAGTTCTCATGCCTCACGTGCAGCGCCGGTCGTCCGTCAGCGACGAATTGGCCTGGCAGATCGTCCGCGCCGCCGACGAGGCCGCGAAGGCGACCGACAAGCGGTTCGCCGTCGCGGTGGTGGACGAAGGCGGAAACCTGAAGGCGTTCCTGCGCCAGGACGGCGCGAAGCTCAACGCCGTGCAGGTCGCGCAGGACAAGGCCTACACCGCGGCGTCCTCGGCGATGCCGACGGAGAAGTGGTCCGAGGTGCTCGACGCCGACCCGGTGCTGCGGACCGCCGCGCCCACGGCGATCGACCGCCTGGTCGGCATGGGCGGCGGCCTCCCGATCATGGTCGACGGCGAACTGGCCGGCGCGATCGGCGTCTCCGGCGCGCATTGGACCGACGACGTCAAGATCGCCGAGGCCGGACTGTCGGCGCTCGAATCCTGATCATCGCCCGAACCCTCCGGGAGTCACGATGCCCATCGCCCTGTTCGTGCTCGGACTGACGGTGTTCAGCCTGGGCACGACCGAGTTCATGATCGCCGGCCTGCTGCCGGAACTGTCCGGCGCGTTCGGCGTCTCCCTGCCGCAGGCCGGGCTGCTCATCTCGCTGTTCGCGGTCGGCGTCGTCATCGGCGCTCCGCTGATCACCGCCGCGACCACCAAGGTGCCGCGCAAGACGGCGCTCGTCGCGCTGCTCGTGGTGTTCATCGCGGGCGAGGTGCTCGCCGCCGCCGCGCCGTCGTTCGGCGTGCTGATGGCCGCGCGCGTGGTCACCGCCGTCGCGCACGGCTCGTTCTTCGGCATCGGCGCGGTGGTGGCGTCGAACCTGGTCGAACCGGGCAAGCGCGCCCGGGCCATCGCGATCATGTTCGGCGGCCTGACCATCGCCACCATCGCCGGGGTTCCGCTCGGCACGTTCGTCGGCCAGCACTTCGGCTGGCGCGCGACCTTCCTCGCGGTCGCGATCCTCGGCGTGATCGACCTGATCGGCGTCCTCGCGCTGGTGCCGCACCAGCCGCGGGCGGGCCACCTCGGCCTGCGCCACGAACTGGCCGCGTTCCGCAATCCCAAGGTGTGGCTGGCGCTGGGCACGACCACGCTCAGCCAGGCGGCGCTCTACACCGCCTACACCTACATCGCGCCGTTGCTGACCGACCTCACCGGGTTCTCCGCCGGAATGGTGCCTCCGCTGCTGGCGCTGTTCGGCTTCGGCACGTTCCTCGGCAGCGTGCTCGGCGGCAAGCTCGCCGACCGTTCGCTGATGGGCACGCTGTGCGCGGGCCTGCTGCTGCTCGCGGTGATGCTCGGTGCGTTTTCCCTTACTGCGCATAGTAAACCGGCCATGATCGCGACGCTGTTCCTGTTCGGGATCGGCAGCTTCCTGATCAACCCGGCGCTGCAGACCCGCGTGATGAACGAGACCGAAGGCGCGCCGACGCTGGCGAGCACAAGCAACATTTCGGCGTTCAACGTCGGCAACGCGCTCGGCCCGTGGCTCGGCGGCGTCGGCCTCAGCGCGGGAGCCGGGCTGCTTTCCCCGAGCTGGATCGGCGCCGGGCTGGCCGTGGCGTCGCTGGTCGTCGCGCTCGGCGCGGTGGGCCTGGACCGCCGCACAGGAAAGGAGGTGAACGACGATGCCGGTCGTGCACGTGAACTGGTGGAAGGGAGCCGGTGAGGCCGAACGCCGCGAGCTCGTCGAGGAAGTGACGGGCACCGTTTCGAGGCTCGCGAAATGCCCCGAAGCCGCGGTCACGGTCATCATCACCGACGTCGAAAAGGACCACTGGGGCCTCGGCGGGAAGCTCGCCGGAGACCTCTGAACGGAGGCCGGGGCGGGCTGCCCGCCCCGGCCTTCCCCTTCCGGGAGGAGCCATGACCGGACGCGCGATCGGGCCGGAAGACCCGCGCTACCCGGATTTCACCGCCGGAGTCAACCAGCGCTACACCGCGAAACCGGCGGCGGTGCACCTGCCGCGCACCGCCGACGAGGTCGCTTCAGCGGTCTCCGGCGCGAGCGGACGGCTCTCGATCCGCAGCGGCGGGCACTGCTTCGAGGATTTCGTCCACCACGAGGGGGTCGACGAAATCCTCGATCTCAGCGAACTGTCCGAAGTGGACTACGCGGACGGCCTCTACTCCGTCGGAGCCGGGGCGCGGCTGCAGGACGTCTACGAACGGCTGTACCGCGGCTGGGGCGTGACGATCCCGGGCGGGATCTGCTATTCGGTCGGCGCCGGAGGCCACGTCACCGGCGGCGGCTACGGCCTGCTGTCGCGGCGGGACGGCCTCACCGTCGACCACCTGCACGGCGTCGAGGTCGTGCTCGCCGACGGCCGGACGATCGTGGTCACCCGCGATTCTTCCGGTCCGGAGGCCGATCTCTTCTGGGCGCACACTGGGGGTGGCGGCGGCTCGTTCGGCGTGGTGACACGGTTCCTGTTCCGTGCGCCGCTCGTCCGGCCGCCGTCCGAAGTGCTCGTCGCGGCCTTGTCGGTGCCGTGGGCCGAGCTCGACGAACGGCGGTTCGCCCGGCTGCTCGGCGGTTACGCGCGCTGGCACCATGAGCACCGTGCGCCGGACTCGCCGGGCGCGGCGCTGTCGAGCCTGCTGATGCTGAACCACCGCTGCAACGGGACGGTCGGCTTGGTGGCGCAGATCGACGCCGGCGCACCGGACGCGGACCGGGTGCTCGACGAGTACCTCTCGAGCGTCCTCGGCGATCTGGCGGCGACCGGGTTCGCGCAGGCTGGCGAATTCGGCCCGATGCCCGGACTCGCCCCTCCGCGACGGCTCACCTGGCTGCGGGCGACGCGGCTCCTCGGCACGAACACTCCGGTGCTCGCCGACCCGACCTTGCGCGCCGAGCACAAGTCGGCTTACGTCCGGAGCACTCTGCCGGAGTCGCAGCTGCGGACCGCCTACGAGTATCTGACCCGGCCGGACGTGACGAACCCGGAGACCATGCTGGTCGCGTTTTCCTACGGCGGCGCGATTTCCGCGGTCGACCCGGCCGCGACCGCGGTGGCCCAGCGCGACAGCACGTTCAAGCTGCTGTACCAGGCCTTCTGGTCCACAGTGGACGCGGATGCGGCGAATATCGGCTGGGTGCGGGACTTCTACCGCGCGATGTACACGGAGACCGGCGGGGTGCCGGTGCCGGGCGAGGTCGCCGACGGGTGTTATATCAACTATCCGGACGCCGATCTGTCCGATCCGGACTGGAACACGTCCGGGGTTCCTTGGCACGACTTGTACTTCAAGGACAATTACGCGCGGCTGCGGCGGGCGAAGACGCAGTGGGACCCGGAGGACGTGTTCCGGCACCGCCAGTCGGTCCGGCCTGCCTAGCGCGGGCCGAACCACCCGGCGAGGGCGGCGGCGAGCCCTGAGTCCGGTCCAGCCCACGCGACGTATCCGTCCGGGCGCAGCAGAATCGCCGGTTCGCCGAGGTCCTCGTCGTGCGCAACAACGTCAACGCCGTCTTTCCACTTCGCCGCCACGTCTTCGGCACCGGCAGCACCAGGACCGAGCAACAGCACCGGGCGGCCCGGATGCAGCAGTTCCGCGACCGAGCGCTCGCCGAGCGGGAAGTTCGGCAGGAACTCCCCTGTCCTGCCGCGGCCGTCGCCGTAGCGCACTCCCTGCGCGCTGACCCGGTCGCTGAGCAGCCGGTTGCCGTCCGAAGTGGACAGCAGGTCGGCGACCAGCGCGCGCAGCGGTTCGAACTCCGGCCCCGGCCGCATCAGCGCCGCTTGCGCACGGGTGTTCTCGATGACGGCTTCGGCGACCGGATGCCGTTCCGCGTGGTAGGTGTCCAGCAGTGCGTCCGGTGCCGTGCCCGCGACGACCATCGCGAGCTTCCAGCCGAGATTGAACGCGTCCTGCAGGCCGAGGTTGAGCCCCTGCCCGCCGAGCGGGGCGTGCACGTGGGCCGCGTCGCCGGCAAGGAAGAGCCTGCCGCGGCGGTAGGAGTCGGCCAGGCGCGTGAAGTCGCTGAACCGGCCGACGAACGTCGCGTCGGACATCGGCACGTCGTGGCCGAGGATGCGCGAGGCGGCCGCCCGAAGATCCTCGAGACCTGCCGAGGCGCCGCGTTCCGGGAGCGGCTCGGTGAACTCGTGGGTGAGGATCCTGCTCTGCCCGGCCGGGTTGACGTTGATCAGCGTCCAGCCGGTCGGGCCCTGCGTCCAGCCGCCGGGCACCCGCGCGGGGTCGCCGAGCCTGGCCAGGCCGAGAAGCCCGGCGAACGTGGCCGGGTGGGTCGTCCCGGTGAACCCCGCCTCTTCGCGGACGATGCTGCGGGCGCCGTCGCAGCCCACGACGTAGTCGGCGGTGAGTTCGCCGTGGTCGGTGGAGACGCTGACCTGCTCGCCGTCGTCCCGGACCCCGGTCACCCGGCGGCCGCGCAGGATCGTGACGCCAAGCGAACGGGCCTGCGCCTCGAAAAAGCGCTCGATGTCGGACTGCGCTTGCCCGACCATCGGCGCGCCTTCGAGCGCGGGCGATTCCAGCGTCAGCACCGGACGGCCGCCGAAGTGGAACGGAGTCTCGACGATCGCGCGCGGGTCGCGCCGGGGCGGCACGGGCAGATAGCCACGGCGCAGCAA
Source organism: Amycolatopsis sp. NPDC059235 (assembly GCF_042754125.1). NCBI lineage: Bacteria > Bacillati > Actinomycetota > Actinomycetes > Pseudonocardiales > Pseudonocardiaceae > Amycolatopsis > Amycolatopsis sp. NPDC059235. The sequence goes on along the minus strand of NZ_JBHZAG010000030.1, from coordinate 75,944 downwards.
CGACTGTGCGGTACGCGCGTGCAAAGTCCCCGCACGTGGTTCGTCATGCGTGGCAGTGAGTTTCTCGACGACTGTCACGGGTACACCGTGCCTGCCGAGTTCGGTGGCCAGCAGCATGCCGACCGGCCCGCCGCCGACGACGATCACTCCGGGCATCTTCCCTCTCCTTCGCTGCGGAGCCGAAAGGTACGAGGTCGTAATGTCCGTCATTGTATAGTACGAAGATGGAGCGTGACTTCGTCGACGACGTCCTGGACCAATGGCGCGCGCAACGCCCGGACCTCGACCCGGCCCCGCTGTCGGTGCTGGCCCGCCTGACGCGGATCGCGCGCCGGGTGACCCGCCGCCTCGACGAAACCCTGAAGGACTACGGCGTTCTCCACGCGGACCTGGACATCCTCGCCACTCTGCGGCGCGCGGGGGCGCCGTACGAGCTGACCCTGTCCGAGATCGCGCGCTGGATGCTGGCCGGCAACAGCACCATGACCAGCAGGCTGGACCGGCTGGTGGCCGCGGGTCTGGTCGACCGCAAGCAAAACCCGGCGAACCGCCGCACCGCGCTGATCCGGCTCACTCCGGCCGGGCTGGCCCTCGCCGACGAGGCGGTCGCCGTGGAACTGGCCGAGCAGGAGAAGCTGGTGAGCGGTTTGAGCGGCGAGGACCAGCGCGAACTGGCCGATCTGCTGCGCAGGCTGTGCCGTTCGATGGGCGAGATTCCGGACTGAGCGCTCAGGATTGCCGCTGGGCGATGTCGACCATCCACGTGATCCCGAACTTGTCCACGAGCGAACCGGCCTCGTCGCCCCAGGACTGTTTCTCCAGCGGCAACGTCACGGTGCCGCCAGCGGACAGCTTCTCGAAGCAGCCCCGGAGTTTGCCGTCGTCGCCCCCGAGGAACAGCGCGACGTTGTTGCCCGGCTGGAAGGACACCCGCTCCGGCACGTCCCACGCCATCACCGTGCAGCCGTCCGGCGTCCTGAGCACGGAGTGCATGATCTGGTCCGTGTCGCCGCCGGGAGCCTCCGGAGAGCCGAAATCGCCGTAGGTGCCCAGGTCCAGTTCGCCGCCGAGGACTTCCCGGTAGAACTCCATCGCCTGCCTGGCGTTTCCGGCGAAGGCGAGGCACGGGGTGAGCTGAGATCCCATCCGATACTCCTTGGTTCGAGGCGGAAGCCGAGCCTCTCAGGCGAATCACGACACCCTGTGTCGCGTATTCGCGGAAGTCCACTGTGGACTCGGGGCAACCCCTATCGCGCCCCCTGAACCCCGGGAACCACCGGTGTCCTTTCAATTACCAGCAGTAACGTCGGCCGCATGAAAATAGGACTCAACATCGGTTATTGGGGCGCCGGCAACGATGCGACGAACCTCCAGCTCGCCCAGGAGGCCGACCGGCTCGGGTTCTCCGTCGTGTGGGTGGCCGAGGCCTACGGCTCGGACGCCGCGACCGTGCTGGGCTGGCTCGCCGCGCGCACCGAACGCGTCGACCTCGGCAGCGCCATCCTGCAGATCCCGGCCCGCCGCCCGACCATGACCGCGATGACCGCAGCGACCCTGGACAACCTCTCCGGCGGCAGGTTCCGGCTCGGGCTCGGGGTTTCCGGGCCGCAGGTGTCCGAGGGCTGGTACGGCGTCCCGTTCCGGAAACCAGTGCAGCGGACCCGCGAATACGTCGACATCGTGGGCAAAGCGCTGCGCTACGAACGGGTCCGGCACGACGGCGCGCACTTCCAGCTCCCGCTGCCCGGCGGCCCCGGCAAGGCGCTGCCGCTGGCCGTGCCGCCCGCCCGCGAGCACATCCCGCTCTACCTCGCCGCCCTCGGCCCGCAGAACCTGGAACTCACCGGCGAAATCGCCGACGGCTGGCTCGGCCTGTTCTTCTCCCCCGAGCACAGCCACGAGTCCCTGGACCGGATCCGCGCCGGCCGCGAGAAAGCCGGCACCACTCTCGACGGATTCGACGTCGCGACCACCGCCCCGCTCGCCGTCGGCGACGACTGGCTGGAGGCGGCCGACCACGCCCGCCCCTACGTCGCCGGATTCGTCGGCGGAGCGGGCAGCCGCGAGAACAACTTCTACCGCGACCTCATGGCCAGGATGGGATACGAGGCCGCCGCCGACGAGGTCCGCGAGCGGTACCTGACCATGGACTACGCCGGCGCGATGGCCGCCATCCCGACGGAATTCCTCGACAAGACCTCGCTTCTCGGCCCGAAACAGCGCATCGCCGACCGGATGCAGGCGCTCGCCGAGAGCGGCGTCACCACTCTTGCGCTCTCCCCCACTCATCCCGATCCGGAAGCCAGCAAGCGCGCTCTGCGAGTCGCCGCGGAAGCCCTTGACGCGTCTGGTGTCGGCGACTGATCCACAGTGGACACAACGCTGGGATGCGTTGCCACAGCGCATGCCTTCCGACGCGCGGCCGAGCCTTGACATACTGGACGGCATGGCTGTCACCCAGCAGCTCGCCCGAATCCCCGCCGCGCAACTCGCCGCTTGCCGGGAGTCGGCGGACGCGCTGGACGCACTCTGCTCCTTCACCGCGGCTCCGGACGAGGCCTACCTCGATCTGAACTGGTGGCCGGTCATCCTGAAACGGGCCTGGGCGATGGCCGGAGCCGACGAGCGGACCTTCGCCTTGCTGCGGCGTGGATTCGACGGCGACGAGGAAGTCAATCCGGCCTACCGCGACTATCCCTACGGGATCATTGACCACCCGGTGACCGCACTGGAGCCGCCTGAGGTCAAGGCTGTCGCCGAAGCGTTGCGTTCCCTGACCCCGGAAGCTGTGCACGCCGTCGTGCCATCGGACCCGGAGCAGATCGAGGCGAAACTGAGCCCGACCGCACTCGAGGTGCGCGGTGATCTGGCCGGGTATCTGGCCGAGCAGCACACCATCCTGCGCGACTTCTACGAGGAAGCCGCGCGTCGCCAGCTCGCCGTCGTGCTGTGGTGGGACTGAACCTTCCGGCCGAAACCTCAAACGCCCTTCAGCACCCGGTCGAGCGCCGCCCGGCCCGCGGGTCCCCAATGCGGCTTGCCGCCGGGAAGGCCGCGATCGCCGTTCTGCCCCATGAGAATCAGGAAAAGGCACTTCATCGCAGCCAGCCCGCGCGCACGCCGGATCGCCGGCTCGTCCGCCCGCGCGTAACTGCCGAAGAACCGCGAAACCATCCCCTCCGGCAGCAACACCCAGGCAGCGGCCAGATCCCACGCCGGATCCCCGGCGAACAGATCACCGAAATCAACAATGCCCGAGAGGGTTCCGTCCGAGACCACGACATTCGCGGGATGGAGATCGCCGTGCACCCACACCGGCGGCCCCTCCCACTCGCCAGCCTCAACGGCGTCGTCCCAGACCGCCCGGACGTCGGCGGCCAGGTCGTCGAGGCCAACGGCCTGGAGGAAGTTTTCAAAGCCGGCCGTGCAATCCCGGGGATGGGCTCCGCGATCCGCGGCGACCGGGGCCTCGGCGGGCGCGGGCACATGGAGCGCCCGGAGGAACTCCGCCAGCGTGTCGGCCGCGTGGACGTCGCGGCTGATCGTGCCGTGGTCGAGCGGTTCGCCGGGAACCCACGTCATCACGGTCCAGTGCTTGGGGAACCGCCCGGACGGTTCGCCGAACCGCACCGGCGTCGGCACCGGAAGCGGCAGGTGCGGGGCCAGCACGGGCAGCCATCGCCGTTCCTTGAGCTGGAGCTCCGGTGTCGGGTCCATGCGCTGCACGCGGACGGCCAGGTCGTCGCCCAGACGCCACATTTGGTTGCCCCAGCCGCCCGGCACCTCGCGAATCGCCAGCTCGGCGAGGTCTGGATGCTGCTCCCGAAGCAGGTCGCGGACCAGGTCCGCGGTGATCACGATCTCGGGGCCGGTCATGCGATGGCACAGTACCGACCCGGCGTCAGCGGCCTCGACACCGGATTGTCCGGCTACGGGCGGCGCTGCCTGTGCCGGAAGGACTAGTACCTTCGCGGCTTCCCACCCCGAAGCCCCGTCGGCAAGCTCGCCCCCATGATCCGCTTCTCCCTCTCCAGACGGGCTCGCCGCTGGTTGATCGCCGTGGCTGTGGCGCTGGTTCTGGCCCTCGTCGGCGGCTACGTGCTGCTCCGGATCGCCGATTCCCGGACGTTCCAGTTCTTCGGCGGTCTCACCGCCCGCGTGGAAACGTCGGAGAAGGCGGTGGCGCTGACTTTCGACGACGGTCCCAACCCGGCCGGAGTGAAGCCCGTCCTCGACGCACTGGCCGCGCGCGGCGTCCATGCGACGTTCTATCTCATCGGGTCGGAACTGGAGGCTCATCCGGATCTCGGGCGCGCGATCGCCGCGGCGGGGCACGAGATCGGGAACCACACCTACTCCCACGAACGCATGCTGCTGATCACGCCCGGGCGCGCGGCGAGCGAGATCGAGCGCACCGACGCGCTGATCCGCGCCACTGGCTATACCGGCGAGATCACGGTCCGCCCGCCGAACGGCAAGAAGCTGCTCGCGCTTCCGTACTACCTGCACGAGCACAACCGGAAGACGATCACCTGGGACGTCGAACCGAATTCGTTCCCCGAAATCGACCGCAGCGCCGCGGCGATCGCCGACTACACCGTCACCCATGTGCGCCCCGGCTCGATCGTGCTGTTCCACCCCATGTACGCCGGGCGCGAGCAGACGCGCGAGGCCATCGGCCCGACCATCGACCGGCTGCGGGCGCTCGGCTACCGGTTCGTCACGGTGTCGCAGCTGCTGGCTCTGCAAGGCAAGGGATGACCGCCTCGACCGACCAGCTTCCGTCCTCGGCGGGGCCTGCCTTGAGAGAACCGCCCCGGGCGGCGACTTGTGCGCGCAGGCTTTCCAGGCCGTACCCGGAACCGTCGGTCGGCTGCCCGCGTTGGTCATTGCGCAGCACGATCCGGACGGACTCCGGCGTCACCTCGACACCTGCGCACAGCCGGACCCCGGGACCGTTGTGCCGCAAGGCATTGATGGCCGCTTCCGAGACGATCCGGTCGGCGAGGTCCCGCACCCGGTCCGGAATCCGGTGCAGAGCGGGCTCTTCCTCGAGGACCAGACCGGCCGCGGACAGCTCGGCGAGAACGGCGGCGACCCCTGGCCCCGAGCGCGGCTCGCCGTCGTGCCGCAAATCACGGAGGGTTTCGCGGACCTGGCTCAGCGCGTCCCGCCCGGCGGCGAGCATCGCGTCCACCCTCGCGCGGTCCGCGCTGGTCAGCTCGCCGACGGCGAGGAGCGCCTCGGCCTGCACGAGCATGACCGTGGTGGTGCGCGCGAGCGTGTCGTGCAGCCGCCGCGCGGTCTGCTCACGCCGTTCGGCGGCCAAGCGCTCCAGCCGGAACCGCGTGCGCTGCGCCGCGAACTCCGCACGCTCGGCCGCGTGCCGCTGTCGCTCAGTGCCGAGCAGCCACGCCACGACGCAAACCGCGACGGTGAGCAACGCGCCGTCGATCGGCCCCTTCGACACGGTCATCGCGGCACCGATCGCGGCGGCGGACAATCCACCGAGTCCCCAACGCACCGAGGCCCGGCGCGCGCTCGGCACCGTGTACAACGCGATCAGCACGGGCACGTAGTCGATGTTGTGGGGTTGGGTCGTCAGCAGCCGGGCGAGCGTGGCCGCGGTGACGACGGCGAGCACCCAACCCGGAAACCGGCGGCGGAAGACCAGCGGCAGAACCTGCCCGGTCACGAGCGCGACGCCACTCCAGCCCACCGCGGGCGGCCAGGCCCCGCCCACCCCGAGCAAGACGGCGATGAGGACGGCCGTTCCGAGGTCGAGCAACGTCTTTCGGTCGCGGAACCAACGCACAAAGCGAGCGTAGACTGCCGTGGTGATCGGGGTCCGCGTCGTCGACGACCACGCTCTGGTGCGAGAAGGCCTCGCGCTGATCCTCGGCGCCCAGCCGGACCTCGACGTACTCGGCGCACACCCCGACGGTCCAGGACTGCTCGCCGCGCTCGATGCCGCCACCGACGTCGTCCTGCTGGACCTCTACCTCCCGGGGATGGACGGGATCGAAGTCCTGCAGCGGATCCGGCAGAGCGAGGGACCGAAGGTCGTCATGCTCACCACGATCGGCCGCGCAGGCGAAATCCGTCGCGCGCTGGCCGCGGGAGCGAGCGGATTCGTGCTCAAGGACAGCACCGGAACGGAACTCGCAGCCGCGGTCCGCGCGGCGCATGAAGGCATCACGGCCATGAGCCCAGCGGTGGCGGCGACGCTGCGCACGCCGGCCGCCGAGGGAGTCACTCCGCGGGAACGCGACGTGTTGCTCCTGCTCGGCCGCGGTCTGTCCAATCGCGACATCGCCGCCGAACTGGGCCTGGCAGAGCGCACGGTGAAGGTCCACGTCGGCAACCTGCTGGCGAAACTTCAGGTGGACAGCCGGACCCAGGCGGCGTTGCTGGCCGAGGAGATCCTCGCGAACCCGGCTCGGCTGGGCGATTCCCGCTGATCGGAATTTCGACAGTCTTGAGTCTTCCGTGCTCGGCGCCCTCCCCGCCGCACCGTCCACACCGGACACCGGCCGGGCACGCTCGCCACCGCGGACACGGCCCCCTCCACTCGGCGGTAGCGCCCCCATCCGATCTCCGCCACCCTGAGTCGATCGACGACAGGGAGGTTCGCGGTGAAGGTCGTGATCGTCGGAGCGGGGATCGGCGGGCTGGCCGCGGCCCTGCGGCTGCACCGCGAAGGCGTCGAATGCGCGGTCTACGAACAAAGCGCCCGCATCGGCGAACTCGGCGTCGGCATCAACGCCCTGCCGCACGCGGTCAAGGAACTGGCCGCGCTCGGGCTGCTCGACCAGCTGGACGAGATCGGGATCCGCACCCGCGAGCTGTCCTACACCCACCGCCTCGGTCAGGTGATCCTCCGCAAGCCCTGCGGTCTCGACGCCGGGTTCACTCTCCCCCAGTACTGCCTGCACCGAGGCAGGCTGCGCGACCTGCTGCTGCGGGCAGTCCAAACGCGGCTCGGCCCCGACGCGGTGCGGACGGGGTACCGGCTGACCGGGTTCGACCAAAGCGCACAAGGCGTCCGGGCGCACTTCGCCGAGCGGGACAGCGGCGCCCCGGTCACCGCGACCGGCGACGTTCTCGTGGCGGCCGACGGGATTCACTCGGCCGCGCGAGCCCTGTTGTTCCCCGAGGAGGGACCGCCCCGCTGGAACGGCGTCCTGATGTGGCGCGGCGCCACCGACTGGCCGGAATTCGGCGGCGGGGCTTCGATGATCGTCTCCGGCGGCACGGCGGCCAAGCTGGTCGTCTACCCGATCGGACCGGGCAAGAGCGCGGGCAGCAGGCTCACGAACTGGGCGGTCTGCATCCGGACCGGAGAGCCCGGCTCCCCTCCGCCGGACCGGCAGGACTGGGCCAAACCCGGCGACCGGACGGAGCTGGCCCGGCACCTCGGGCGGTTCCGGTGCCCGGCGGTCGACCACGCCGCGCTGGTCGAGGCCACCGAGGAGATCTTCGAATTCCCGATGTGCGACCGGGATCCGCTGCCCGCGTGGTCGCACGGACGCGTGACGCTCCTGGGCGACGCCGCCCATCCGATGTACCCGATGGGTTCCAACGGCGCCGGCCAGGCCATCCTCGACGCGTCCAGCCTCGCCTGGCACCTGACGCGGCGCTCCGATCCGGTCGAGGCGCTTCGCGCGTACGAAGCCGACCGCCTTCCGGCGACCAGCGACATCGTGCTGCGCAACCGCCGCGGCGGACCGGAAAACGTCATCGACGAGGTCGAACGGCGGGCCCCGGAAGGCTTTACCCGCCTGGAAGACGTGATCGACACAGCCACGCTCGAGGCGATCGTCGCGGGCTACGCCCAGGCTTCCGGGGCCTCCCAGCAGCAGGTGAACCGCGGCTGAGCCGGTTCAGGCGCCCTCCACCGAACCGGGCGGCAGGAACTCGACGTCGTGCAGCGCCGACACCCGGACCACCTCGGCCGGGTCCGTCAGGTTGTGCAGCTTGTCGAACAGCGTCGCGAGCTGCCCGGCCGGGCTCACCCAGAACAGCCCGCGGGTCAGGCCCTCGCTGCGGTTGTAATACGCGTGCGGAAGCCCCTTCGGCATCCGCACGGTGTCGCCGGGGCCCGCGGTCTCCCACTTGCCGTCGAGGTAGAGCGTGAACACGCCTTCCAGGATGTAGATGTGCTCGTCCTGAGTCGGATGGACGTGCGGCGGCACCCCGGTGCCGGGCGGGTCGAGGGTCTCGAACGCGAAGCTCGACTCGCTGGCTGCCTTCATCGAGTAGGTGTGGCCGAGCACGTTCCACACCTTGTTCCGCATGCCCTCGCGGGCGGGCGTGATCCCCTTGGGCAGGGGACCGAGCACGATTTCCTCGCCGGTCATCACACCTCCTGGCCGATGTTTCGTCCGACTCTGCGCTATCGCGCCGCCGGTGTACAGCCGCCGGTCACGACGACTCGGCCGCGAAGGCGAGGAGACCGTCCGCGAGCACTGGTGTCCCGTCCGCCGCACGCACGTCGAAAGCGACGGCCGCGGAACGTGTCCGGCCCGCATGGACCGACAGCGTCATCCCCGGGAAGACCGGGTTGGTGAAGCGGCAGTCGACCCCGGTGACGTCAGCGCCCGGGTAAGCGCGGGTCACGGCGGACACTGCCCGCGCGAGTGTTTCGGTGCCGTGCAGGACCGTGTCGGCCAGGCCCGCCGCACGCGCGACGCGAATGTCGGTGTGGATGGGGTTCCAGATCCGCGCGCACTCGCTGTAAACGACCGCGTTGGCGGTGTCGGTCTCGAACGTCGCGATCCGGGAGAGTTCGACCGACCGGGGTTTTGGTGACGGGACCACGATTTCGCCGCCTTCGAGCCGGACGCCGCGGTACAGCGTGCTCACCTGCGAGGTGACGAGGAGCGTTCCACCGGGCGTCGTGGTGCGGAACTCCGTGACGATGAGCGCTGCGCCCGTTCGCGCCTCAGCGCGGTGCAGCCGTGCCTCGGTCCGCACCCGCTCGCCGGGACGCAGTGGTGACCGCAGCCGGATCCGGTGCCCGACATGCAGGCCCAGCCGCAGCGTGTCCTCGGACAGTTCGATCCCCGGAGCCCCCTGCTCGATGAGCGGCCATTCGACGCAGACCGGGAACACCGGGTGGCCGACGATGCCGCGGTCGAGATCGAAGAACTCGTCGCGGGTGTCGCCGACGGCGGCCGCGAAGGCGCGCAGCCAGCGCTCGTCGACGCGGCTCTCGGCCGTCCGGACCAGCCCGGGGCTGTCGGTCGGCAGTACTCGGATCACGTGCTCGGTCGCCATGGGCCGTCCGTCCTTGCTTGCCAAAAACTGAACAGTCGGTACAGTAACAGAACCTCGCCGAGCGCGGTCCGCCTTTCTCGCGGACCGGCCGGCCCGCAATCCGACTTGAGGGAGCACAGTGCGCGCTATCCGGATTTCCTCGCTCGACGGACCCGCCGCGGTGGAACTGGTCGAGGTGGCCGAGCCCGAGGCCGCCGCCGGCGACATCGTCATCGACGTGAAAGCCGTCGGCGTCAGCTTCGTCGACGCCCTGATGACCCGCGGCCAGTACCAGGTGCGGCCCGAACTCCCGTTCGTTCCCGGCGTCGAGGTGGCCGGGATCGTCCGGTCGGCTCCCGAGGGCGCGGCGGTCAAGGCCGGCGACCGGTGCGCCGCCTACGTCCCGCGCGGCGGATACGCCGAGGTGGTCGCCGCCAAGCCCGCGGTGACGTTCCCGCTGCCCGGCGAACTCTCGTTCGAGCAGGGCGCGGCCTTCGCGATGAACTTCCAGACCGTCCACTTCGCCCTGGTCCGGCGCGGCCGGCTGCGCGCGGGCGAGCACGTGCTGGTGCACGGAGCCGCGGGCGGAGTCGGCACGGCGGCGATCCAGGTGGCCAAGGGGCTCGGCTCGATCGTCACCGCGGTGGTCGACTCCCCGGGCACGGTCGCCGTCGCCGAAACCGCAGGCGCGGACCACGTCGTGGTGGCCGGACCAGGCTGGGCCGACGCGGTGCGCGCCACCGCCCCGAAGGGAATCGACGTCACCGTGGACCCGGTCGGCGGCGAGTATTTCGCGGACTCAATCCGGCTGCTGCGCCCGGAAGGCCGGCACCTGGTGATCGGGTTCGCCGCGGGCGGGATCCCGGAGATCGCGGTGAACCGGTTGCTGCTCAAGAACATCGAGGTCGTCGGCGTGTACTGGGGCGGGTTCGTCGAACGGGACGACACCGTCGCGGCCGCTTCCGCCGCGGAGCTCACCCGGCTCGCCCGCGAGGGCTTCGTGCGGCCGGTGGTGGGCCACGTCTTCCCGCTCGCCGACGCCGCCAAGGCGCTGCAGGCCATCGAAGACCGCGCCACGTCAGGGAAGGTCGTTCTCGCCGTCGCGGCGATCGGCTAGCCTCGTCTCCTCCTCCTCGACCAGCGAAGGAAGCGTTCTATGCCTGTGAAGCCCGGCGGCACCGCACGACGCACGAACCGGGCGGGGACGGAAGCCAGGCAGCGCATCATGACGTCCGCTGTCCGGCTGTTCGCCGAGAACGGCTACCACGCCACCGGGATCGAGATGATCTCCCACGACACCGGGATCGGCCGGGGCGCGCTGTACCACCACATCGGCAGCAAAGAGACGCTGCTGTTCGAAATCTGCCACACGCGGCTGTCGGATCTGCTCGAACAGTCGGGCTGGATCGTCGCGACCGAGACGACCTACCGGGAGCGGTTCCGGCAGCTGATGCGGTCCACCATGCGCAATCTCGCGGAGCACGCGCTGGAGTGGACCGTCGCGTTCCAGGAGTTCAAGGCCCTCACCGGGCAACGGCACGCGGTCATCCAGGACGCACGCGACCGGTACGAGACGATGGTGGCCGGAATCCTCCGCGGCGGCGCCGAGGCGGGCGAGTTCCGCGAGCTGGATCCCCTGGTGGTCAAGGGCATTCTCGGGCACTACAACTACTCGTACGCGTGGATCCGGCCGGACGGCGAGCGCACTCCGGAGGAGATCGCCGACCTCTTCACCGACACGCTGCTCAACGGAATCCGCCAAGACCCCCGGTAGCTCACGAAAAAGCGGGGCCGATACCAGTCGGCCCCGCTTTTTCGGGCGCCGTGCTTACCAGACCGCCTCCAGCAGCTCGCGGATCACCGTCTCGTCGACCGTCCGCGGCGATTCGCGGACCACGATGTCGCCCAGCGCGGCCCGCGCGACGCCGTTCAGCTTCTCGCGCCCGACGCCGAACTCGGACACCCGGCGCGGCACGGCGAGTTCGTCGAGAATCCGTTCCAGGCGGTCCGCGGCGGACAGCTCCTCGGCGTCGCCCTGCACCCGCCGCAGCGACTGCGCCATCCGGGCCTGCTCCGCCGACGTCACCGGCTCCAGGAAGCGCATCACGTGCGGAAGCATGATGCAGGAGGTGACCCCGTGCGGGATCCCGACCGCGCCGAGCTGGTGGCCGATCGCGTGCGAGAGGCCGAGCGAGACGTTGTGCACCCCGACGATCGACATCCACGCGGCCTGCAGGCACTTGAGCGCCGCCTCGTGGTCGTGCGGATCGCGGACGGAACGCGGGAGGTGCTCGGCGAGGATGGCCAGCGCGCCTTCGGCGAGCGCCGTGGTGAACGGGTGGGCGTTCTTCGCGTAAGCGGTTTCGACCGCGTGGTCCAGCGCCCGCACGCCGGTGGTGGCCCAGAGGTCGCGCGGGGTGCCCGCGCAGAACTCCGGGTCGAGGAAGACCACGCGGGGCGTCGCCTCGAGGTAGACCGTCAGGTCCTTGGTGTCGCGCGATTCGTCGACCGACCCGGCGAAGCCGTCCCATTCGGCCGCCGACAACGTCGTCGGCACCGCGAAGACGGGCATCGGCGTGCCGGTCAGCGGACGACGGCGGATCGTGCTCGGGTACTCGAACTCGAGGTAGTTGCGCGCGAGGTCCTCGACCGAACCCGACCCCTCGCTGAGGCCGATCGCAGCCAGTTTCGCGGCGTCGCACGGCGAACCGCCGCCCACCGCGACGAACGCGTCGGCCGCCGCGGCGCGCGCCTGCCCGATCAGCTCCACGATCAGCTCGACCGGGTTGTGCGCCTTGATCCGGGAAAACGTCCCGGCGACCCGGTCGCCGAGGTCGGCGGCCAGTTTCGCGAAGGCCTCGCTCCCGCCGACCGACCGGCCGGTCACGAGGAACACCCGGCGCAGCCCCCGGCGGTCCAGCTCCGCGCCGATCTCGCGCACCGCCCCGGCGCCTTGGACGACCGTCTCGACCCGGGGCATCTCGAACGTCAGGACTTCAGGCATGGGCAACCTCCGGGGTTCGCACGTCGTTGTGGCCGGCCCGACAGGGCAGCGCGCAGAACTGTACCGGTCATCCGGTATTTAGTCGAGACCGCGCCAGGCGTTCTCGCACTTGACGCGGTTCGGTAACCATGAAACTGTACCGACCGTTCGAGAAGTGATCCGAAGGGAGCCCGCCGTGCCTGTGGATCCGAGAGTCCCGCCCCGCGAGGAGCTGGTGCTGAGGTACCTGCTCGAGCGCCGCGCGGCCGAAGACCCGGACAAGGTGTTCGCGGTCTTCGACGGAGGGCCGACCTGGACGCGGGCCGATCTGCTGCGCGAAGTACGGCAAACCGCCGCAGCCTTGGAGGCGCTCGGCGTGCGGCAGTTCGACAACGTCGTGTGCTGGCTGCCCAACGGACCGGACGTGCTGCGGTTCTGGTTCGCGATCAACTATCTCGGCGCGGTGTTCGTGCCGATCAACACGGCGTATCGCGGCGGTCTTCTCGCGCACGTGCTGGACAACTCCGAGGCCGAGATCCTCGTCGCGGACGCCGAACTGCTCCCCCGCCTGGCCGAGATCGGCCCGCGCGAAGGCCTCCGCCTCGCGGTCCAGGTCGGCGACGGCGAGCCCGGCCTCGACGGCATCTCGGTGGTGCGGGCCGCGGAACTCCCGAACCTCGACGGCGAAGTGTCCGAGCCGAGCGTCCCCATCGAGCCTTGGCACACCCAGGCGATCCTTTACACGTCCGGGACGACCGGCCCGTCCAAAGGCGTGCTGACGTCGTACATGCAGGCATGGTCGGCCTTCGGCCCGGTCTCGATGCCGATCATGACCGCTGACGACCGGTTTCTCATCAACATGCCCGCTTTCCACGCCGGCGGCTCGACCCTGCTCTACGCGATGCTCCTGAACGGCGGCTCGGTCGCGGTGGTCGAACGATTCAGCGGCGAGCAGTTCTGGCGGCAGATCCGGCAGACCGGAGCCACCATGATTTTCCTGCTCGGCGTGATGGCCAATTTCGTGAACCGCCTTCCGCCGGATCCCGGTGACGCGGACAATCCGCTGATCAAGGTTTTCGTCGTTCCGCTCCTCGACGACATCGCGGCGTTCTCGAAACGGTTCGGCGTCGACGTCTACACCATCTACAACATGACGGAATTGTCCGCGCCGATCGTGTCCGGGCCGAATCCGGCCGAGAAGGGCACGTGCGGAAAGGCCCGGCCCGGCGTCGAGATCCGGCTGGTCGACGAGGCCGATCGCGAGGTGCCGACCGGCTCGGTCGGCGAGATCGTCCTCCGCGCCGACGCGCCGTGGGCGTTGTCCCACGGGTACTTCCGAATGCCGGAGGCGACGGCGAAAGCCTGGCGCAACGGCTGGTTCCACACCGGCGACACCGCACGCAAGGACGCGGACGGCAACTACTACTTCGCCGACCGTCTCAAGGATTCGATCCGCCGGCGCGGCGAAAACATCTCGTCGATGGAGGTCGAAGCGGAGATCATGGCGCATCCGAGCGTGCGCGAGGCGGCCGTCGTCCCGGTGCCGAGCGAGATTTCCGAGGACGAGGTGCTGGCGGTGATCGCGACCGTTCCCGGAGAACATCTCGACCCGGTGGAATTGATCCGCTTCCTCGAACCGCGGATGGCGTACTACATGGTTCCCCGGTATCTGCGGTTCGTCCCGGAATTGCCCAAGACGCCGACCGCCAAAATCCAGAAAGCGGTCCTGCGGGAATCGGCCGTCACCGCCGACACCTGGGATCGCGAGGCCGCGGGAATCAAGCTCGCTCGCTGAAAGCCAGTACTCCGAAAGGGTTTATTCGTGAAGGCAGTGGTCTACCGCAGCACCGGCGGCCCGGAAGTGCTCCGTCTCGTCGAGCGCGACCTCCCCGCCGTGGCACCGGGACAGGTGCGGGTCCGCGTAGTCGTGTCCGGGGTGAACCCGACCGACTGGCGTAGCCGTTCCGGCCAGTCGTCCGCGCTGCGGTTCGAGGAACAAGTCCCGCACCAGGACGGCGCGGGTTTCGTGGACGCGGTCGGCGACGGCGTCCAGGATTTCTCGCCCGGCCAACGGGTTTGGCTGTGGGATGTTGCCTTCGACAGCCCAGCGGGAACCGCGCAGGAGTTCGTCTCGGTGCCCGCCCGCCACGTGATGCCGCTGCCGGACGGCGCGAGCTTCGACGTCGGCGCGAGCCTCGGCATCCCGGCCCTGACCGCGCACCGCACCCTGACCACTTCGGCACGCGGACCGCGCCGCCTCGGCCCAGGAACCATGACCGGCCGAACCGTCCTGGTCCAAGGCGGCGCCGGTTCGGTCGGACACGCCGCGATCCAGCTGGCAGCGTGGTCGGGCGCGACTGTCCTGGCGACCGTCAGCAGCCCGGAAAAAGCGGTACTCGCCCGCGCGGCCGGTGCCGACCACGTCATCGACTACCGCACCGAGGACGTCGCCGCGCGCGTCTCGCAGCTGGCGCCCGGCGGAGCGCACCACATCGTCGAGGTCGACCTTGGCGCCAACCTGACAACCGACCTGGCCGTGCTCGCCCACGGCGGCAACATCAACGTCTACAGCTACGGCGACGCCGACCGCCTCCCGATCCCGTCGCGGGAAATGCTGGTCAAAAACGTGCAGCTGGATTTCACCTTCACCTACACGACCGACCCGGAAAGCAAAGCGAACGCCCTTGCCGACGTACACGCCGCCGCCGCGGACGGCGCACTGGAGGTCGGCGCCGAGCACGGGCTGCCGATCCACCGGTACGAACTCGACCACGTCGCGGACGCGCATCGCGCAGTCGAGCGAGGAGTCCTGGGAAAGGTTCTCGTCGAAGTGGCACCGGAATGACCGGCCGAACCGGCATGATGGGGCGATGGCCGACGACGTTCCCGCGCAGACGGTGTACCCCAACCTGAAGTACGCCGATCCCAAGGCCGCCATCGCTTTCCTGACCGAAGCGTTCGGTTTCACCACGCACTTCGTCGTGGAGACCCCGGACGGGACGGTCGAGCATGCCCAGCTTCGTGTCGGCAACCAGCTGATCTTCCTCGGCAAAGACCAGCCAGCCGACCGATACGGCATGCACAGCCCCCTGACACTGAAGGGCACGAGCCACGCTTTGTGCGTATGGGTCCCCGACTCCGCCCTGGACGAGCACCAACGACACGCGCGGGAACACGGGGCGAGGATCCTGAACCCCGTCCACGCGTCGATCGCCGGAGTCCGCGAATACTCCTGCGCCGACCCGGAAAACCAAGTCTGGACCTTCAGCAGCTACACCGGCGAATGACCGCTCAGTTGTACTCGGAAATCTCCACTCCGAACGTCCCCGGCTCCAGCGCCTCGAAGATGTGCGGCACATCCCCCGGGTAACAGATGTAATCCCCCGGCAGCATCTCCACCGGATCGTCCATGATCCCGATCCGCGCCCGCCCCGCGCACAGCACCGTGTGCTCGACGACGCCGCTCATGTGCGGATCCGACCGCCGCGGGACGCCCGGCTCCGCGCTGACCAGGTAGATGTCCCGGCGCGCCGCGGACGGGCACGCGGACAGCAGGGTGCACGCGTAGTCGGCGTGTTCGGCGAACACCGTCGGGCCCTTGCCCGCGCGGATCACCTTCACCTCCTGCCGTTCCGGCTCGACCAGCCTCGAAAACGGCACGTCCAGCGCGACGCCGAGCGCCCACAGCGTCTCCACGCTCGGGTTGCCGGACCCCGACTCCAGCTGGGACAACGTGGATTTCGCCAGGCCGGCCCGCCGCGCGACCTCGGTCAGCGAGAGGCCGGCGCGGGCTCGTTCGCGGCGCAGGGACGCGGCGATGATGTCCAGCGGCGCGCCCGTGCTCTCGTTCGGCATGTGTGTTCGCTCCATCAGTCTTCTCGTTCGCCTTGACGAACAGGCCCCGACGTGTTCAGCATAGGACACTATGCGTTCGATTTGGCGAACACTCGATCGCGGCCTCGCCCGCGACATCGGTCTCGTGTGCCTGGCCGACACCCTCGTCGGCGTCTCCTACGGCGCCATCGCGGTCGGCTCCGGCTTCCCGCTGTGGGCGCCGATGCTGCTGTCCCTGCTGGTCTTCGCCGGCGCGTCGCAGTTCATGTTCGTCGGCATCGTGGCCTCGGGCGGCAATCCGCTCGCCGCGGTCGCCGCCGGGCTGCTGGTGAACGCGCGGCACGTGCCGTTCGGGTTCGCGGTCGGCGACGCGCTCGGCCGCGGCCTGCTCGGACGGCTGGCCGGAAGCCACCTGATGATCGACGAATCGGTGGCGTTCGCGCTGGCCCAGCGCGAGGCGGACCGGCGGCGGGCGGCGTACTGGGCGTGCGGCATCGGGCTGTTCGTGTGCTGGAACCTCGGGGTCGTCGTCGGCGCGTTCGCCGGGTCCGCGATCAGCGATACCGACGCGTTCGGCCTGGACGCCGCCTTCCCCGCGGTGCTGCTGGCGCTTGTGCTGCCGTCGCTGAAAGACCGGGCCGCCCGGCTGCCGGTGCTGATCGGCGTGGTGGTCGCGCTCGTGGCCACTCCCCTGCTCCCGGCGGGCCTGCCGGTGCTGCTGGCGCTGGTCGGAGTGGTCGCCGGAGCCGCGGCGAAGGAGCCGAAGACCCTGGAAGGAACGCACTGATGGACGGCGCGGAACTGATCGTCGCGACGCTCGTGCTGGCGGCGGGAACGTTCGCGTTCCGCCTCGCCGGGCCGCTGCTGCGCACGAAAGTGCGGTTGTCTCCGCGAGCGGAGCGGCTGATGACGCTGTCGGCGGTGGTGCTGCTCGCCGCGCTGGTCGCGACCAGCGCGTTGACCCAGGGGCACGAATTCGCCGGGATCGCGCGGCCGGCCGGGGTGCTGGTGGGCGGGGTGCTCGCGTGGCGGAAGGCGCCGTTCGTTTTCGTGGTGATCGCCGCCGCGGCGACTGCCGCTTTGCTCCGGCTCGCCGGAGTGCCGTAACCGCTCCCGGAAAATTGCGCGGGGCCGTTCGAGGCAGAATTCCCGGAAAGCGAATTCGCGCCCGGCGGGCAATAACGATCGGGAGGGAGAGACGAGTGCTCGTCTCCCCCTCCCGCCGGTGGGGAAATCAGTTTCGGGTCATCGAGCGGAAATCGCCCGCGAACCGGTCGCGCCGACGGCGCCACAGGTCGGTTCGTCCGGCTGGGCGGACACGCTCACCGCGTCCCAGGCGGCCTTCACCGAGTTGAACTCGGTGCAGCCGTTGGGGAACAAGCTCTTCGCCGCGGTCAGCGTCCAGGTGCGGTAGCTCTGGTACGAGCTGCCGCTGGTCTTGAGCAGCATCGCGTTGTAGAAGATCTTCACCGCGGTCTGCACGCCGAGCCCGGTGACCGTCGAGTTGTTGCAGGTCGGGCTGGTCGGCTGGCCGTTGGTCGGGTTCGAACCCTCGGCCAGCAGGTAGAACCAGTGGTTGCCGGGGCCGGCCGCGGCGTGCACCTCGGTGCCCGGGATCGAGTCGTCGTAGCAGTTCGCGTGGCCGAGCTGCGACGGGTCGTACATGTTGCGGATCGGCCCGCTGCCGGTGAGGTTCACCTGGTTGCCGACCAGGAAGTCGGGGACCGCGTAGGGCGCGGGCTCGTTGGCGAACCATTCGGACGAGGCCCCGAAGACGTCCGCGACGAATTCCTGGGTGCCGCTGCCGGACATGCTGCCCGGGGTGTGGTCGTCGATGCCGTGGCCGAACTCGTGCCCGATCACGTCGAGCGAGCCGATCCACTGGCCCGCGGTGTTGTTCCCGACCTGGACCTGGGTACCGTCGTAGTAGGCGTTCTGCTCGTTGAGGCCGACGCGGATCGGCCAGGCGCCGCCGTTGCCGTCGAAGCTGTTGCGGCCCAGCCATTGCGTCAGCATCTTGTTCTCTTGCTGGATGCCGTACAGGGCGTCGGCGCAGCCGGTTTCCTTGTCGGTCTCGTCGCCGTTGCCCCAGCTGTCAGTCGACTTCGTGAAAGTCTGCTGAGTGGAGGCGTCCTGGCAGCTGAGGTTCGAGATGGTCGGGTCGGTCATCGAGAAGCCGCCGGCGCCGTCCGACGTCGTGTCGAGGTGCAGCGGCTCCGGGCCGTTCCACACGCCCTGCGCGTCGCCGTAAGCCACGTGCTCCTGAGTGTGCAGGACTTTCCCGGTCGCGGCGTCGACGACGACGTCCAGCTTGCTCGGTCCTTCCGCGTTCCGCCCGGTCACGCGGGTCGTCCAGGCGAGTTTCGGGCTTCCGAGCGCGTACGCGGCCAGCGTCGCGGGCTGCACACTGTCCACAGTGGGCACCTGAGTGCGGGCGATCGCTTCGGCTTGCTTCGCGGTCAGCTTCGGCGACGTGCTGGGCAGGTCGATCGCGGCGGTCTGCGCGACCGAGGTGGCGAGGACCTGGCCCGCGGAGTTCGTGGACACGACGAAGTCGCCGCCGATGACCGGAATGCCTTTGTAGGTGCGGTCGTACGGCACGTACTTCAGCCCGTTGGTCGACGAGATCACCTTGTGCTGCTGGAAAACGTCGTCCTTGCTGGCATGCAGCGCGGCGGGCCGGGAGGCGACCAGCGCCTGCGCGGCGTTGGCGGCCATCGCTTCGGCGGCCTGCGGACTCTGCGGTTCGAGCGGCTGTGCGTGGGCGGCGGTGGCCGTGGTGACGGCCCCGGCCAGCACCCCTGCTGCGAGCAGCACGAGCGGTCGGCGCGATTTCATCGGCGGTGTTCTCCTCCGGACAGGCCGGATCAGACCCGGGGGTGGGGGCCGGATTCGGAAGTGGAATGGGATCGAACCCCGACAAGAGTCGGGTTTTTCCCAACTCCGGACAACCGACGAAGGTCGCTAAGTTATCAACTTCGCCGCCGTCGGCTCCGATTTCTGCGCTCTGTTTTCCGGAAATTCCCCTTTCCGCCCAAGAATCGCCAGTCGCCCACCTCGGCAGCAGACCGGCGTTAGGGATGAATCCGGCAGGAATTGCCCGGTGAATCCTTTGTGGACAGCCGCAGCCACGGCAGTCCACAGTGGAATCGAGGGCGTTGGGCCCCGGAGCTGGAGGCGGGCGAACGGCTGGTCCCGGGCCGTCCGCCTTGCCTCCCGGCGGGTCGCGGGTGTGTGATCGGGGACACAGTTCTTCCATCCGCCGTCGCTGAGGAGGCCGTCATGGCCGACAAGCAGAACAGGAGTGCCGACCCCGGGGCCGCCGTCGCTGTGGACGACCCCGCCAAGGTGCGCAACGTCGTCCTCGTCGGGCCGTCCGGTTCCGGCAAGACCACGCTCACCGAGGCCTTGCTCGCCGCGTCCGGCACGGTGCCGCGCGCCGGTTCGGTCGTGGAGGGCACCACGGTGTGCGACCACGACCCCGCGGCCGTGCGCCAGCAGCGCTCAGTCGGGCTTTCCGTCGCCCCGGTGCTGCACGCCGGGCACAAAATCAATCTGATCGACACCCCGGGGTACGCCGATTTCGTCGGCGAGCTGCGCGCCGGGCTGCGGGCCGCGGACGCCGCGCTGTTCGTCGTGTGCGCCGCCGAGGGCGTGGACGCCGCCACCGTCGCGGCGTGGGAGGAATGCGCGTCGGTGGGCATGCCGCGCGCCGTCGTGGTGTCGCGGCTCGACCACCACCGCGCCGACGCGCTCGCCGAGATCGCCGCCTGCCAAGCCGCCTTCGGCGCGGGCGTGCTGCCGCTGTACCTCCCCGCGCCGGACGGCCTGGTCGGGCTCGTCACCCAGCGCCGGTACGACTACTCCGCCGGCTACCCGCCGCGCGTGAGCGACCCGGACCCGGCCGCGCTGGACGGGCTCGCCGACGCCCGCAACGAGCTGATCGAGGGCATCATCGCCGAGAGCGAGGACGAGACCCTCATGGACCGCTACCTCGGCGGCGAGGAGATCGCCGAGGACGTGCTGATCGCCGACCTCGAAACGGCCGTCGCGCGCGGTTCGTTCCACCCGGTCATCCCCGTGTGCGCGACCAGCGGCATCGGCCTCGCCGAGGTGCTCGACGGCATCGTGCGGGCCTTCCCCTCTCCGCTGGAACACCAGCCGCCCGGCGTGACCAGCCCCGACGGCACCGCGCACGCCGCGCTGTCCGCCGACCCGGCCGGGCCGCTCGCCGCCGAGGTCGTGCGCACCGCGGTTGACTCGTACGTGGGACGCGTTTCGCTCGTCCGGGTGTTTTCCGGGACGCTGCGCCCGGAGAACCCCGTGCACGTCTCAGGCCACGGCCTCACCGAACGCGGCCACGAAGACCACGACACCGACGAGCGCTTCGCCCACCTGTATTCGCCGCTCGGCGCGAACCTGCGCGAGGTGCCGTTCTGCGTCGCGGGCGATCTGTGCGCGCTCACCAAGGTGGGTTCGGCCGAAACCGGCGACACCGTGTCTTCGCCGGACGATCCGCTGCTGATGAAACCGTGGCGGATGCCCGAACCGCTGCTGCCGGTCGCCGTCGTCGCGAAGTCCCGCAGCGACGAGGACACGTTGTCCCGCAACCTTTCCCGCCTCGTCGCGGGCGATCCGACGCTGCGCTTGGAACGCAACGCGGAGACCGGCCAGCTCGTGCTGTGGTGCATGGGCGAGGCACATTCGGAGGTCGTCCTCTCGCGGCTGCGCGCGGGCGGAGCGGACGTCGGCACCGAGCCGGTGCGGATCAGCCTGCGTTCCACGTTCGCGAAATCCGCCCGCGGGCATGGCCGGCACGTGAAGCAGTCCGGCGGGCACGGGCAGTTCGCGGTGTGCGACATCGAAGTCGAGCCGCTGCCGCGCGGCGGCGGGTTCGAGTTCGTGGACAAGGTGGTCGGCGGAGCCGTGCCGCACCAGTTCATCCCGAGCGTCGAGAAGGGCGTGCGCGCGCAACTGCAACGCGGTGTCCAGGATGGTTACCCGGTGGTGGATGTTCGCGTGACTCTGACCGACGGGAAAGCGCACAGCGTCGACTCGTCGGATGCCGCGTTCCAGACCGCGGGCGCGCTGGCCCTGCGGGAAGCCGCTGCGGCCAGCCGGATCTCCCTGCTCGAGCCGTTGGACACCGTCGAGGTGAGCCTGCCGGACGAACACCTGGGCACGGTGCTCGGCGACCTGTCGTCCCGCCGCGGCCGGGTGCTGGGCACCGAATCCGGAGAGGGCGGACACACCGTGGTGCACGCGGAGGTCCCCGCGGCGGAATTGCTGCGGTACGCGGTGGATCTGCGGTCTCTTACGTCGGGGACGGCTACTTTCACGCGCCGGCATGCCCGCTTCGAACCGATGCCGGAGGGGGCGGCGGTCCCGACCTGACCCCGGGCGAAGTCCGTGAGGGGAACCCTGAGGGACTCTGATTCCCTCAGGGTTCCCCTCACGGACAAACCGCGGTGGGCGCCACTGTCAGAACTCGAAGCCGCCCGGTCGCCCGTTCCGGTCCGCCACCAACCCCGCCAGCGTCGCCACCGCGATCTCCGCCGGAGTCCGCGAACCGATGTTCAGCCCCACAGGCCGGTGCACCCGCGCGATGTCCGGTTCCGCCACGCCCAGCGCGCGCAGCGCTTCCACATGCGGACCCGGATGCCGCGGGTTGCCCAGCACGCCGACCCACCGCGTCGGCACCGCCAGCGCAGCCTGAAGGACCGTCCCCAGCTCCGGCCGGTGGTGGTCCGTCACCACGACGTCCGCGTCCGGCCCAGGAGAGGGCGCGGTGGTGCGGACCTCGACGCCCTCGGGAGCATCGCTGGCCCGCGCCTCATCCGGCTCGAAAAGCACGGCGTGGTAACCCAAATCGGCGGCATAGCGCAGCAGGTACCGGGCCACCGGCGAGGCGAACACAGCTACCAAAGTCCGTTCGGCGGGCGCTTCTTCGACCTCGCCGTGTGCGACGGCGCAGGCATCGGGTTCGGTCGTCATGCGCCTCAGTCTGCCTCAGAGGTCCGGCTCGGCGAATTCGAAGTACTCCGGCAGCGGCGCGGTCCCGGCGAGCTTGAAATACCGCACCTTTCGACGACGCCGCAGCGCCAGCGTGTCCCGCACCGCGTCGTTGTGCACGCGGCGCGCGATGACGACCCGGTGTTCGGCGTCCGTCAACTCCTCGGCGAGCACCAACGGCAGCCGCGACCGGTCGATCGGGGCCAGGACCAGCGTCAACTCGTTCTCGGCGGCCTCTCGGTCCGGCCGCGAAGCAGCCTCCGCCCGCGCGGCTGCGGCGTGCAGGTCGGCACCGTCGTGCAATACCGCAGCGACTGCCCGCGCTACTACGGCCCGACGGGCGAGAGCAGCCTCTAAGGCAGCCCAGCCGGCGTCGGTCCGGACGTGCAGGCGGTCCAGCCGGTTCGCGGTCGCGACCAGGAACAGCCCGCCGAGCACCACGATCGCGGCCGCCGCCACGAGCAGCCACACCAGCACCGTCACGCGAGCTCCCGCTCCCCCGCCGCGACCAGCCGGGGATCCGCCGCGATGGCCGTTTCGTACACCCGCAGCACCTGGGTGACCACGACCGCCCAGTCGTACGCCGTCACCCGCTCGCCCGCCGCGGCCGCGAGCGACGCCCGGCGCGCCGGATCGCCCAGCAGTTCGCGCAGGCCGTCGGCGAGCGACGCCGGGTCGCCGGTCGTGGTGAGCATTCCGGCATGGCCGTCGTCGAGCACGCGGCGGAACGAGTCGAGGCCGCTGGCCAGCACCGGAGTGCCCGCGGCCATCGCCTCGGTCAGGATCATCCCGAAGCTCTCGCCACCCGTGTTCGGCGCGCAGTAGACGTCCACGCTGCGCAGCGCCCGCGCCTTCGTCTCGTCGTCGACCTGGCCCAGCAGCTCGATGTGCGGCCACAACTGCGGCCCCGCCATCCGCCGCAGCTGGTCCGGCTCGCCGCGGCCGACCACGAGCAGCCGCAGGTCCTCGAACTCCGGCAGCAGCCGTCGCGCGGCCTCCAGCAGCACGTCCATGCCCTTGCGCGGTTCGGTGAAGCGCCCGACGAACCCGATCGTCCCGCCCGCGCGCGGGTAGCCGTCCAGCGGCAGCGCACGAGAGAAGAACTCGACGTCGACGCCGTTCGGGATCTCGACCGCGTCGCCGCCCGCGTGCTCCACCTGCACCCGCCTGGCCAGCGCGGACACCGCGATCCGCGCGGTGATCTTCTCCAGCAGCGGACGCAGCACCGGCTGGAACGCCGCCAGCGTCCGCGAGCGCGTCGTCGCGGTGTGGAAGGTGGCCACGATCGGCCCGTCCGCGACCTTCAGCGCCAGCAGCGACAGGCTCGGCGCGGCCGGTTCGTGCAGGTGCAGCACGTCGAAGCCGTTCTCCCGGATCCACCGCCGCACCCGGGCGTAGGACACCGGCCCGAACTGCAGCCGCGCGACCGAGCCGTTGTACGGAATCCCCAGCGCCTTGCCCGCCGGGTGCACGAAATCCGGCAGCTGCGCGTCCTCGTCCGCCGGAGCCAGCACCGACACCCGGTGCCCGCGTTCGAGCAGCGCCCGCGCCAGGTCGATCACGTGCCCCTGGACCCCGCCGGGGACGTCGAACGAGTACGGGCACACGATCCCGATCTTCAACCCGCGCGCCACCCGGGTCAGCTCGCTTCTTCCAGCGGCTTGGGCTCCTTCGCCGCCGCGTCGGCGGGCCAGAACGGCTGCAGCATGTGCCAGTCGGCCGGATGCGCGGCGATGTCGCCGGCGAACACGTCGGCCAGCGCCTGCGTCGCGGCGGGCACCTCGGCCCGCTGCGTGACGCGGATGCGCGGATGGATCCGGATCTCCCAGCCGTCCTCGGTGAACCAGCAGCCGGTGGGCAGCAGCGCGGCGCCGGTGGTGGCGGCGAGCCGCGCCGGGCCGGGCGGCAGGTGCGTCTGCTCGCCGAAGAACCGCACCGGGATCCCGGACGACGTCAGGTCCCGGTCCCCCAGCAGGACCACCACCTTGTTCTCGCGCAGCCGCCGCAGCAGCAGCCGCATGGCCGCGCTGTCGCCGGTCAGCGGCACGATCTCGAAGCCGAGCGACTCCCGGAACTCCACGAACCGGCGGTACAGCGATTCGGGCTTGAGCCGCTCCGCGACCGTGGTGAAGGTGCCCGCGTAACTGGCGAGCCAGACGCCCGCGATGTCCCAGTTCCCGCTGTGCGGCAGCGTCATCACCGCGCCGTTGCCCTCGGCGAGCGCGGCGTCGATGTTCTCCGCGCCGGTCACCGTCACCTGTTTCGCGACCGCCGCGTGGTCCATCGCCGGCAGCCGGAACGTCTCGAACCAATACCGCGCGTACGACCGCATCGCGCGCCGGACCAGCTCGTCCAGCTCCGCTTCCCCGGCCTGCGGCACGACGCGGGCGAGGTTCGCGCGCAGCTGCCGCACGCCACCGCCGCCGCGCCGGGCGGCCATGTCGGCGCCGAAGGCGAACGTCGCCGACCCGAACGACTCCGGCAGCCGGCGGACGAACCGCCAGCCCGTCGCGTAGCCGAACTCGCCGAGCCGCTGGGACAGTGTGCTCACGGTTGCGCCCCGCCCGCCGATGAGTCGGCCTGTTTCGCCGCGACCGCCCGCGCCGCGCTCGCCACCGCCGCCGCCCGCTGCAGCAGCGTGATCACCGACAGCACGGCGAGCAGCCACAACGTGATCTCGACGGTGTAAGGCACGCCCAAGCCGTGCAGCCCGGTGCCGACCAGGGCGATGATGAGCCGCTCGGCGCGTTCCACCAGCCCGCCGTCGGCTTCGAGGCCGGACGCTTCGGCACGCGCCTTCACATAAGAAATGACCTGGGCCAGCACGAGACAGATCAGCGCGGCGGCCGCGGCCCGGTTGTTGTGGTCCTGTACGAAGCACCACCACGCGATCGCTGCGAACAGCGCCCCGTCGACCAGCCGGTCGCAGGTCGCGTCGAGCACCGCGCCGAAGGGCGTGCCGTACCCGCGGGCGCGGGCCATCGCACCGTCAAGCAGGTCGAGCATCGCGAAGCCCCACACGGTGAACGTGCCCCACAGCAGCATGCCCTGCGGGAAGAAGACCAGCGCGCACGCGACAGCTCCCGCGGTGCCGAGCACGGTCATCGCGTTCGGGGTCAGTCCGGCGCGGACCAGGGTGGCGCCGATCGGGTCCGTCACGCGGGAGACCGAGGCACGGGCGAAAATGTTGAGCATCTTCCTCGTCTGTGCACCTGATTCGGGGGCGGGTGGGCGACGAAAGCCTATCGACCCCGCTCACCGGACCGGACGTGCCCGCCCGCGACCCGCCGGAACGTCAGCCGGATTTCGGCAGTTCGACGACCGGCGCGGCGAATTCCGCCGCCTCTTCGGCTTCCCGGACGGCCTGGCACTTGGGCCGCAGCCCGGCCAGGATCGCCTCGGAAATCTCGCCCAGCTGGCGCACCTGCTCGGCGCTCAACTGGTCGAACAGCGTCTCCCGGACCGCCTCGACGTGCCCGGGCGCGGCCTCTTCGAGCGCGGCGAACCCGGAGTCGGTGAGCACCGCCCACGACCCGCGCTTGTCGGTCGGGCACGACTCGCGCTGGACCCAGCCCTTGGCCTCCAGCCGCGCCACCGCGTGCGACAGCCTGCTGCGCGACGAACCGCGCACCGACGCCAGCTCGCTCATCCGCAGCCGCCGTCCGTCCGCTTCGGACAGCGCGACCAGCACCTCGTAGTACGTGTGCGGCATGCCCGACTCGTGCTGCAGCTGTCCTTCGAGGTGGGCGTGCAGCAGCGAGCTGGCCTGGGCGTAGGAGCGCCAGACCCGCTGCTCGTCGTCGGTCAGCCAGCGTGGTTCGGACATATGGTCATCATACGCTGGTTGAGCACTCAATTACCGCGGCGCGACGGGCCTCACCACGCGCCCGCGAGCAGGTCGCGGGTTTCGCCGAGCAATTGCGGCAGCACCTTCGTGTGCCCGATCACCGGCATGAAGTTCGCGTCGCCGCCCCAGCGCGGCACCAGGTGCTGGTGCAGGTGCGCGGCGATGCCCGCCCCGGCGATCACGCCCTGGTTCATCCCGATGTTGAACCCGTGCGCCGCCGACACCGCCCGGATCACGCCCATCGCGTGCTGCGTGAACTCCGCCAGCTCGCGCGTCTCCTCAGGCGTGAGATCGGGGTAGTCCGCGACGTGCCGGTACGGAACCACCATCAGGTGGCCCGGGTTGTACGGGTACAGGTTCAGCACCGCGAACACGGTCTCGCCGCGGGCGACGATCAGCGCGCGCTTGTCGTCGCCGAGCCCGGGCAGGCGGCAGAACGGACAGCCGTCGGACTCGTCGCCGTCCGGCTTGTCCTGGCCGCGGATGTAGGCCATCCGGTGCGGGGTCCACAGCCGCTGCAGCGCGTCCGGGACCCCGACCCCGTCCTGTTCGACGAGTTCCGGCTCGGTCACTTCAGGATCTTCTCCACGGCCTCGGCCGACGGCGACGCGTTCTCCCGGCGCTCGATCCATTCGGCGATCGCCTCGACCGCCTGGTCCACCGGGACGCCGTTGATCTGGCCGCCGTCGCGGAACCGGAACGACACCGCGCCCGCCTCCGCGTCCTTCGCGCCGGCCAGCAGCAGGAACGGCACCTTCTGCGTGGTGTGCGTGCGGATCTTCTTCTGCATCCGGTCGTCGCTCGCGTCGACCTCGACGCGGATCCCCTTGGCGCGCAACGCCTTCTCCACGCCGCGCAGGTACTCGACCTGGTCGGCGGTGATCGGGATGGCCACCGTCTGCACCGGCGACAGCCACGCCGGGAACGCGCCCGCGTAGTGCTCGGTCAGCACGCCGAAGAACCGCTCGATCGAGCCGAACAGCGCGCGGTGGATCATGATCGGCCGCTGGCGGCTGCCGTCGGACGCGGTGTACTCCAGGCCGAAGCGCTTGTTCTGGTTGAAGTCCAGCTGGATGGTCGACATCTGCCAGGTGCGGCCGATGGCGTCCTTCGCCTGCACCGAGATCTTCGGGCCGTAGAAGGCCGCGCCGCCCGGGTCCGGCACCAGTTCGAGGCCGGAGTCGACGGCGGCCTGGCGCAGCGTCTCGGTGGCCTCCTCCCACTCCCAGTCCTCGCCGATGAACTTCTCCGAGTCACCCCGGGTGGACAGCTCGAGGTAGAAGTCGGACAGGCCGTAGTCGGCCAGCAGGTCCAGCACGAACTTGAGCAGCGACCGCAGCTCGGACGGCATCTGCTCCTTGGTGCAGTAGATGTGCGAGTCGTCCATCGTCAGGCCGCGCACGCGGGTGAGGCCGTGCACGACGCCGGACTTCTCGTAGCGGTAGACGGTGCCGAATTCGAACAGCCGCAGCGGCAGTTCGCGGTAGGACCGCCCGCGCGAGCGGAAGATCAGGTTGTGCATCGGGCAGTTCATGGCCTTGAGGTAGTAGTCCTCTTCCTCGAACTGCACCGGCGGGAACATGGTGTCCGCGTAGTACGGCAGGTGCCCGGAGGTGTGGAACAGATCGCCTTTGGAGATGTGCGGTGTGTTCACGAACTCGTAGCCGGCTTCCTCGTGCCTGCGGCGCGAGTAGTTCTCCAGCTCGCGGCGGATGATGCCGCCCTTGGGGTGGAACACCGGCAGCCCGGAGCCGATCTCCTCGGGGAAGGAGAACAGGTCCAGCTCCGCGCCGAGCTTGCGGTGGTCGCGGCGCTCCGCCTCGGCGAGGCGCTCGAGGTGGGCGTCCTGCGCCTCGGCCGATTCCCACGCGGTGCCGTAGATCCGTTGCAGCTGCGGGTTTTTCTCGTTGCCGCGCCAGTACGCGGCGGCCACCCGGGTGAGCTTGAAGGCCGGGATGAACTTGGTGGTGGGCACGTGCGGGCCGCGGCAGAGGTCGCTCCACACGCGTTCCTTGGTGCGCGGGTCGAGG
Source organism: Amycolatopsis sp. NPDC059235 (assembly GCF_042754125.1). Lineage (NCBI taxonomy): Bacteria > Bacillati > Actinomycetota > Actinomycetes > Pseudonocardiales > Pseudonocardiaceae > Amycolatopsis > Amycolatopsis sp. NPDC059235. Next base: position 47,980 of record NZ_JBHZAG010000030.1, on the reverse strand, counting down.
TTGTCGTAGATCGTCAGCTCGCCGCCTCCGACCTCCATGACCTCGGTGGTGTCCACATCGGACTTGATGTCCACCAGCTCCAGCTTGAAGGGCTCGTCCTTCAGCTCTTCCTTGGCCTCGTCGACGGAGTCGAAGACGCGGCGCGAGAACTGCTGCGCGCCCTTGACGATCTGCTTCATCCGCTTCTCGAGCTTCTGCAGATCCTCGGGCGTGAACGGCTTTTCGACGGCGAAGTCGTAGTAGAAGCCGTCGCGCACCGGCGGGCCGATGCCGAGCTTGGCGTCCGGGAATTCCTGCTGGACGGCCTGGGCGAGCACGTGCGCGGCGGAGTGCCGGATCACGCTGCGGCCGTCCTCGGTGTTCGCCGCGACGGCTTCGACCAGCGCCTCGGCTTCCGGGCTCCACGCGAGGTCGCGCAGTTTCCCGTCGGCGTCGCGGACGACGACGATCGTGTCCGGGCCCTTGGTGGGCAGCCCGGCTTCGCGCACCGCGGCGCCCGCCGTAGTGCCCGCCGGCACCACCACGCGCGGGGCGGGTACGGCGGCTACTGACGACGGCTGGGACACGATCGGGCTCCTTCGGGAGAAGTGACTGAAACGGCTTCCGCTGATGCTAGTCGGCGGCGACGAACCCGATTCGACCGCCGTCGGCTGACCCTGCCCGCGGACGCCGAGAGGCCGCCCCGGGCGTGCGGGGCGGCCTCTCGGCGGCGAAAGAAGGGTCAGAGCGTGTCGACGACCTGGTCGAAGTCGAGCCGCGGCAGGCGGTCGTACCACGGGTTCTCGCCCGGCTTGCCGACGTTCACCACGACGAGCGAACGCCAGTTGTTGCCGGAGAAGAACTCCTTGTCCACGCCCGCGGCGTCGAAGCCGGTCATCGGGCCCGCGGCCAGACCGGCGGCGCGCACGCCGATGATGAAGTAGCCGACCTGCAGCAGCGAGTTCAGCTTGGAGAACTCGACGCGGCCGGACTCGTCGGCGAAGTTGTCCTTCACGCCGGGGTTGTGCGGAAAGATCTGCGGGATGTTCTCGTGGAAGTCCACGTCCGCAGCCAGGATGACGGTCAGCGGCGCGGCTTCGGTCTTGGCGCGGTTGCCCTCGGCCAGGTGCGGCAGCAGGCGCTGCTTCGCCTCGTCGCTGCGGATGACCAGCGCGCGCAGCGGCTGGGTGTTCATCGACGTCGGGGCCCACTTGACGAGGTCGTAGATCGCGCGGACCTGCTCGTCGGTCACCGGCTCGGCGCTGAAGTTGTTGGCCGTGCGCGCCTCGCGGAACAGCAGGTCCTGCACCTCGGCGGGCACCTGCAACTGCTCGGTCTCTGCGAAAGTAGTCATCGGTTCGGCGTTCCTTCCCGTGCTGTCGCCTACGCACGGCACCAACATGGTTGAACGCTTGACTATTTCTCGTCCGGCACGGTTGTGACTCAGCGCACGAGCGACGGCCGCCGGTCCTCGCGGGACCGACGGCCGTCGTCAGCGGAATCCTCGCTGGTCAGTAGGCGCCCTGCCCGGCGAGCACGGCGCGGAAGGTCTTCCAGAGGATCACCAGATCGAGAGCCAGCGACCAGTCCTCGACGTAGCGGAGGTCGAGGCGGATGCTCTCCTCCCACGATAGATCGCTGCGCCCGCTCACCTGCCACAGCCCGGTCAGCCCCGGTTTCACCAGCAGCCTGCGGCGCGCGGCCGGAGCGTACGTCGCGGTCTCCTCCGGCAGCGGCGGCCGCGGCCCGACCAGCGACATCCGTCCGGCGACGACGTTGAACAGCTGCGGCAACTCGTCGAGCGAATACCGGCGCAGCAGCCCGCCGACCTTCGTGACCCGCGGATCCTTCTTCATCTTGAACAGCGGCCCCGCGCCTTCGTTCGCCGTCTCCAGGTCGTGCCGGATCAGGTGCGCGTTCACGACCATGGTGCGGAATTTGAGCATCGTGAAGGCTTCGCCGTCCTTGCCGATGCGCCGCTGCCGGTAGATCACCGGACCCCGGTCGCCCGCCTTCACCGCGACCGCGATCGCCAGCAGCAGCGGGGAAAACAGCGCGAGCAGCAACGCCGCGCCGCAGCGGTCGACGACCTCTTTGACGAAACGGCGTCCGCCGGTGAACGCGGGCGCGGTGACCCGCAGCAGCGGCATGCCCAGCACTCCGCTGACGTTCAGCCGCGGACCGGCGACCTCCATCAGCATCGGCGCGACGACCATTTCCGACGACGTGCCTTCGAGATCCCAGGCCAGCCGCTGCAGCCGCTCCGGATTCCAGTACTGGTCGGCGGTGATGGCCACGACCCGGTAGCCGCCCCGGCGCACGTGCCGCGAAAGCTCCTCGAGCCGCCCGACGACCGGCACGCCGTCGATCTCGCCGTGCCCGGTGGACGTGCAGACCGCCTCGACCCGCCATCCGACGTGCGCCTCGGTCCGCGTCCGCTTGATCAGGTCGGCGACGGTGTCCGCGTTGCCGGCCGCCATCACGGGCAGCAGGCACAGCCCGCGCCGCCGTCTGCGGTGCAGAATCTGCCTGAGCACATATCGCTGCGGAAACAGCACCAATGCGACGGCTGGAACCACGAAAAACACCCAGGGCTGCACTTCGAGGGCGCCGAACAACAATCCGCCGAAAGCGACCAGGACCGCCGCGGTGATCAGCGCCCGGCCCAGCGTCCGGTACTCCTCGGGGCCCTCCCCCAGCACCCGCGCGCTCCACGCCCGGCTGACCGGAAGGGCGCAGAGGATCGCGAACGCGGTGCCGAACGCGTGCATGTCGTGCGGAGCGACCCGGTCGATGATGAACGCGCTGATCGCGATCACCACGCAGGCCGCGACGAGATCCGACGCGATCACGGTCCTGCGGTACCGCTTCTCCCATTCCGCGGCGTGCGTTTTCGGCGGATCTCCCTCCGCCGGGCAGACCGTCGCCGGGTCGAGCCGGTCGTCGGCGGCACGGCCGGGCGGCGGGGCCGCCACGTCGACCGGCGGTGCGGGGACCGCCCTGAGGTCGACCCGCGGCAGCGCGACGCCGTCCGCGGGCCAAGGCCGCACCGGTTCTTCCATCAGTCCTCCCGCGCTACGCAAGCTCCCCGGACCTGATCGCCACCGGCACACTGAGTCAGGACCGCCAATCACAATCAGTGATCATGAGACGGTTCGGCCCACTGTCGCCGAAGGTGTGACACTCGCCAAGGTATCGGGTGGTCAGCGAGCGGTGTTACAGAGATTTTCCAGCCACAGCCTGCGAGTCTTCCCCGTCAAGAAGCACCGGGAAGATAACGGGAATGTCACGATGGGTCACGCTGGCTCGGCAACCGAAACTACCCGCAGTAGTCAAGTTTCCCACTACCTACACCGAACGGCCCAGCAGGCCCGCAGCCGATTCAGCTCCCCCGCACGGGTCAGCGGCCGCGGGCGAACCCGCCCCAACCGCCGTTCGGGCACAAGCTCTGCGCCGACTCGCCGATTTCCTTTGCCCGCAGCGCAATCCGCTCCGAAATGCGCGGGAGGTCCCGTCTTCGACCATTTGGGTGGTCTGAACCATTCCCGGCGCGCTCTCCGCCGCGCCGGGAACCCCCGCCGCACATTTCTCCCGGATTAGCCCGGAACCCGCCTTCGCGGCGGGGCCAGGTCCACACTGGACGCTCGAAAAGCGCAGGTCTTCGCTCAGGCCGACGGCGGTGCCGCCGCCGTCGCGTTGAGCGCGGTCACCACTGTCCGCTCCTCGAAGTCGAAATGCGCCTCCAGTTCACCGGCGAGCCGCTCCAATTCGGCCCGCAGCCGCGCCGGGTCGGATTCGCCTGGGACGAACCCGTCGACCAGCTCCCGGATCGAGTCCTGCAGCCACGCCACCACGTGATGCTGCTCGGCGAGCTGCGCGATGGCCGGGGCAAGTGCCGGGAACTGCTCCGCCAGCGAGGGGAACACCACCGAGTCCTCGCCGACGTGATGCCGCCGCAGTGCGGTACAGAAGCTGAGGCAGTGGGTGCGCATCTCCTGCGCCAGGTCCGGTTTCGGCCGGACGATCGCCGTCGCGCTGCCGTTGGCCAGGTTGTCCGCCTGCTCGCGCAGCGTCCGCAACTCACTGCGAAACCATTGGTGCACTTCGACGAGCCAATCCCCCATTCCTTTGACGCGCTCGTCGATCCGATGCAAGACGACCACCGGAATCTCGCGGGTCGTCTTCGCCTGATAATCGCCGTAGCCCGGCGCTTCGGCGACCACTTGCGCGAAAAGTTTCTCGTACGCGGTTCCCCGCGGAATAGCCGCCATCGCCTGATACGTGTCGCTGCCGGTCTCGACAGTCACTCTCGGATTCCGCCGGATGTTGTGGTACCAGGCGGGATTGCGGTCCGCCCCGTTCGCCGACGCGACGACCACGCCGTTGCCGTCGATCCGCAAGTAGCCGAGCAGCACCTCCCGGTTCAGGCCGCTTCTCGCACCGGTCGTCGTCAGCACTGCCAGCGACCAGCCCTCGAACATTCCGCCCAGCGCACCGCGGTTCGCGCGGAACTCGGCAATGAGCCTGCGGTGAAAATCGTCGCTCACACAATTCCTTTCGGTTATTCCCGGAAAGGAGGCATCGAGCACAGGACAGGACGCGAAAAGACCCCGCAGGCACAGGCATGGCGCAGCGATCCGGCTGACGGATCCGCGGAACTGCGAGAGACGGAGAGCCCGATCTCTGTGCTGGCTGGTTAGCCGCTACCTCCATGCATAGGCCCATACGGGGCGCACGGCTAAGTTAGCACAGCCGCGGATCTTCGCGCGGCTGAATCCTTTCGCCGGGGCGATCGCTCTTATGGACGTGCGGCCACGAGGCCGACGCGTCGAAGGAGGTTCGATGACCGTAGTCATTGTCGCCGTGGTGGTCGTGGCGGTTCTGGTGTGCAGCTGCGTGGTGTTCCTGCGAGCGCGGGGCAGGTCGAAGCGTGGCTGAGCCCTGGCCCGCCGACCAGCTCGTGCTGGCGGCGCAGCGCGGCGACGAGGCGTCGATCGCCGTGCTGGTGTCCGGCGCGTACCCGCACGTCCGGAGGTTCGCGTTCTCGTTGTGCGCGAGCAGCCAGGACGCCGAGGACGCGGCGCAGGAGGCGATGATCGTCCTGTTCCGCAAGATCGGAACCCTGCGCGCGACGGCCGCGCTCGCGTCGTGGATGTTCCGCATCGTTCGCAACGAATGCCTGCGCCGGGCACGGGCACTGGTGCGACGCGACGAGCCGATCCCGGACACCGCGGGTCCGTCCGCCGAGGACGACGTGCTGAGCAGGCTGGAGGTCGAACGCCTGTCCGCCGCCATCGCTTCGCTGCCCGACGACCAGCGCGGGGTGCTGATCATGCGCGACGTCCAGGGCCTGCCGGGAAAGACCGTCGCCAAGTCGCTGGGCTTGAGCACCGCGGCGATGAAGTCACGGCTGCACCGCGCCCGCGCCTCGGTCCGCGCGTCCCTGGATCTCCCGGAGGAAGGCCGATGAGCACGTCGTACGCCAGCAAGTCCCTGTCGGCCCATCTCGCGCGCGGGATCGTCGGATTCGGCCTGATCGCCGCGTCGCTCGCGCTGGCCCCGGTCGTCGGGTGGATCAGCCTGCTGGCACTGCCGGCGGGCGTGCTGGCGCTGCGCGGATGCCCGACATGCTGGGCGATCGGGCTGGTGCAGACCGTGTCGCGCGGGCGTCTGGAGCGGACCTGCGAGGACGGGGTGTGCCGGCTGGAACCGGCGCGGGGACGCTGACCCGGCGGATCGCTCCCCTTCACCGCCGAAGGCCTGCCGACAGGGATCGTCGGCAGGCCTTCGGATGGGGATGGTGGGCGATACTGGGATCGAACCAGTGACCTCTTCGGTGTGAACGAAGCGCTCTCCCGCTGAGCTAATCGCCCGCTCGCGGTGCGGATCCAGCCTACCCCACGACTTTCGGGGGCCTGCAAACGGGTGGTTTGCTCCGACTACAGCGCGTCTGCCAGCGATAACCGTCCGAACAACCCCGAGCTAACCAAGGCCTTGCCCGGACGGGGGCGCGTGCGGCCGTCCGCGACATCCGTGCGACGGTGCTATCGCACAGCGGCCGAACCGCGCAAGATGTACTGGTGGCTCCCCACCGGGCGCCCGCTGAAGGCTGCGCGGCACGGACGGCGACGGACCGGACGGACCTCGGGGCAGACGGTCTCGAACGGGTGATCTCGAGCGCACTCGCGACGGATCCGGGCTCCTGGTGCGTCTCACCGTTGTCCTCGGTCGTCCGGGCCGGGAAGGGAGACGAAGGGTAGGACGATGCGCAACGATCACGTGACGCTCCGCTCGACGGCGGTCTTCGACCTGCTGGCGCCGCGGACCCCGGCGGTTCCGGTGAAGGTGGAGCTGCGCTACGACACCCGCGACCCCTATGCCGTCGTCGCCGCCTTCCGCACCGGGCGGGCCGGCTGGGTCGAATGGGTCTACGCGCGCGACCTGCTCGCCGACGGCCTGCTCGCCGACGCCGGCGACGGGGACGTCCGCATCCGGCCCTCGGTGGAGGACCCGGAGTCGGTCCTGATCGAGCTGAACTCGCCGTCCGGGCACGCCATGTTCGAGGCGTCCGCGCAGGAGCTGGCCGATTTCCTGGACCGCACGTACGACGTCGTGCTGCCGGGCAACGAGCACCTGTGGGTCGACGTCGACGACGCGCTCACCCACCTGATCCCGAACGATCTGGCCTGATCACCGCCCCGCGAGCAGGCCAACAACCCCCCGGTGCCGCGCCGGTCGCCGGGGTCGGATATGGTTCTTTCACACCACGGCGACGGGGTGCGAGCCTCCGGCCCGCGATCCCGAAGCCACGGTAGTGCGGACGTAGCGCAGCTGGTAGCGCATCACCTTGCCAAGGTGAGGGTCGCGGGTTCGAATCCCGTCGTCCGCTCGGAGGGCTCAAGCCCCATGCGGTGGAGTGGCCGAGAGGCGAGGCAACGGCCTGCAAAGCCGTGTACACGGGTTCGAATCCCGTCTCCACCTCGCGCGATTAGCTCAGCGGGAGAGCGCTTCCCTGACACGGAAGAGGTCACTGGTTCAATCCCAGTATCGCGCACCAGCGTTCGGAAGCCCTGCTTCTCTTCGGAGAGGCAGGGCTTTCGTCGTTCCCGGCTCAGGAAGGGAACAGCGTCGATCCCAGCGGACGGTGCTCGTCGAAGCCCGGGAGGATCAGGAAGGTCCCGCTCGCGGTGGTGGTCGTGAACGGCAGCAGCGCGTCCGCGGTCTCCATGCTCGCCAGGGTGGCGGTGAACGTGTGCAGGTCGTTCTGGAAGCTCACGAAGAGGAGCCCTGGCGCCGGAGTGTCCATGCTGTAGCTGCGGCGCAGCATGAGCCCGGCCCCGACGACGTTCGCGTGGGCGCGGCGGATGTGGGCGCCGGCGGGGACGAGGTAGCGGCCGTCCGGGGTTTTCGCGCCCAGATCCGGGCCGTCCGCGATGGAGCCGCCGGACAGCGGGATCCCGGTGTCCCTTCGGCGGCCGAAGACTGCTTCCTGCGCGGCGACTGGCAAGGCGGCGAATCGCGTGACGTCCAGCGCCATCCGCCGGACGACGGCGATCGTCCCGCCCGCGACGGGAGCCGGGCCGGTGAGCCACAGGTCCCGTTGCTGCTCGGCGGGAGTGTGCGGGCCGATGATGCCGTCGACGAAGCCCAGGACGTTCCGGGGCGCGGTCAGCCCCTCCGAGACCGGGACGTGCGGCCCGCGTCCGCCGGACTGCCGCCAGCGCTCGCGCACTCCGGGCTGAGCCAGCAGCGCGGCCGCGGCGACGGGCGGGACGAGCGGGTCGCTCGCGCAGAGGTGAAGCAGCAGATCGCCGCCGCGGTCCGAGGGAGCGATCGCCTCGTGGGCGGCGGGTGCGAGGTCTTTCGCGCCGGGCAGTCGCGGATCGCGGGCTTGGACCAGTCTCGGACCGACGCCCACTGTCACGGTCAGGTCGCCTGGGGGCAAGCCCAGCAGGCGCCCGTCCGTGCCAGCGGTCAAGGCGACGATGCGGCGGCCTAATTCGGCGAGAAGTGGGCCTGGCGCAACGGAAACATCTGCGGCGACGACCAACAGGTGCGGTTGTGGTTGTTGCGGCGTGGTGATTCCGGCTTGCTGGGCGCCGGTGGGCGGGATCGGGCTGGGCCGGGTCTCGGCGGAATCGGGCGCGGAGGCCGCGTGGCAGCCGGCGGCGAGCCCGGCGGTCACCGCGGCCCCAAGAAAAGCGCGGCGGGAAGGGCGGCGCTCAGCGGAATTCACGTCGGGCAGCGTGACAGATTCCGGTGCGCCAGGCGAATTCGGCTCGGCGAAAGGGCATCTCCCCGAACCCGCTCCCCCGGGCTCACGGCACGACCTACCAGGCCAC
>NZ_JBHZAG010000030.1:766-39560 GCF_042754125.1 Amycolatopsis sp. NPDC059235 | reverse complement strand
CAGCATCCCAGCGCGAACCCGGCAGGGCAGCGCCTCAAGAACCCGCGCCCCCGGGCTCACGGCACGACCTACCAGGCCACAGCATCCCAGCGCGAACCCGGCAGGGCAGCGCCTCAAGAACCCGCGCCCCCGGGCTCACGGCACGACCTACCAGGCCACAGCATCCCAGCGCGAATCCAGCGGGGCAGCGCCTCAAGAACCCGCTCGGACCGACCCCGAGGCCAAGACCGAACCGGCAGCCCGGCGACCAACCAAGCGCACGATCGCCGTCCCGGCCGACAATCACCCCAACGGAATCCGGCTCTCGTGCCAGACTGAGCGAATGCGTTTTCCCGCCATGGTGGCGATCCTGGGGCTTTCCGCGGCGTTGGTCAGCGGGTGCGGTTCTTCCTCCGCCGAGGGACATCGGCCGGAAGGAGCGGGCGTGACGATCCGCGTTCCCGCCGACGCGCCCACTATCTCCGCCGCCGTTTCCCTGGCACAGTCCGGAGATCTCGTGCTCGTCGCGCCGGGCGAGTACCACGAAACGGTGAAGATCACGACGCCGAAGGTGACGCTGCGCGGCGAAGTGCGGGAGCAGGTGGTGGTCGACGGGCAACTGAAGCGGGACAACGGCATCGTCGTGTCCGCGCCGGGCGTCGCGGTGGAGAATCTGACCGTCCGGAATCACACGCAGAACGGCGTCCTCGTCACGGGTTCGGTCAAGGCCGCCGTCGGGCTGCCGGGGCACGGCGGCGGGTACGACACCGGCGACGAGCCGATCAGTTTCCTCAGCTCGTTCCTGGTCTCGCACGTCACCGCCACGCGCAACGGCCTCTACGGAATCTATGCGTTTTCCGCACAGAACGGGGTGATCGAGCAGTCTTACACGTCCGGCGGCGCTGATTCCGGAATCTATGTCGGCCAGTGCAAACCGTGCCGGACGGTCGTGCGGGACAACGTCGCGGAGCTCAACGCGGTCGGCTACGAGGGCACGAACGCGAGCGGCGAGATGTACGTCGTCGGCAATCGGTTCAGCGGGAACCGGGTCGGGCTGACCGCCAACTCCGACCACCAGGAGAAGCTGCTGCCGCAGCAGGATTCCGTGCTCGCCGGGAATCTGGTGGCCGCCAACGGGCAGGCGGCGACGCCGGAGCAGGCCGACGGCGGCTGGGGCATCGGGATCGGCATCGACGGCGGCAGCGCAAACCAGGTGCTGCGCAACCGGATCGCCGGGAATCCGAACGCCGGGCTCGTGCTCACCGCGACCCAGGACGTGCCGCCGAAGGGCAACCAGATCCTCGGCGACGTCTTCGCGATGAACGGCCTCGACGTCGGCTGGACATTCCCCGGCGCGACCAAGGGCAGCGGAAACTGTGTTGATTCCGGGGCGCTGCACACGATTCCGGAGGGGTTGGCAGCGAGCGCCGCCTGTCCCGCGGCGGCGGACTCCCCGTCGGGCAGCTGGACCAGGGCGAAACCGCCCGCGGGCATTCCGTTCACCGAGGTCGCGGCACCGCCGCTGCAGCCGCAATTTCCAGCCGCAAGCACGGCGGGTCCCACGGTTGTCCCGGCCGTGCCGGAGTTTCCGGACGTCGCGAAAATCCAGGTGCCCGGCGCGTCGTTGCTGACGGACCGGGCTTCGGTGGCAGCCGCCTAAGGGCTGTCTCGCAATTCGTGGTGTTGTCGATGGGGTTGTGGTCAGTTGGCGAGGGGGATGTTGCGCAGATGCGCGATGCCGGACGCCGTGACGGCGAGCGTGCTCCCCGAGTGCCTCCCACATCCCTCGGCAATGGGCAGGCGACAAACTCGGTCAGCCTCGGTGCCACGACCCGGGCGACATCCTCAGCCGAACAGAATCGCCCGTGGACGTCCGCCGGCGCGGCGCGCCACACCACGCAGATCGGTCAGCTGTTTCAAGTGCATTTCGGCTTCAGCGCGCCGTGCCGAGGGAGACGCGGAGCACGGGTTCGCCGTTGCCGTCGTACTCGCCGGTGGGCTCGAAGCCGAGCCGTTCGTAGAAGCCGCCCGGGTTGCCGTCGCCGAGGGCATGGCTGGTCAGCAGTTCCGTCGCGCCCGCGTCCCGGACGACGGCCATGACCTGGCGCACGGCTTGAGCGCCGTAGCCGCGGCCCTGGCAGCGGTGGTCGATCAGGAGCTTCCAAAGGAACCACGGCCCGATCAGGTCCGGCGGTCTCGGCTCGATGTTCCAGCTCACCATGACGAACCCGACCGGCTCGTCGCGGGCGTAGATCGCCCGGTACCAGCCCTTCGCCTCGGGGAACTTCGCCGCGTCGGCCAATGCCCGGCGCACCGACCCGACGAACCGCTCCTGCTCCGGCGGCAACCGTAACGCGAGCACCGCGTCACGGTTTTCGTCGACGATCTCGCGCAGGCACACGACCACGGCGACCAGAGTAACCTTCGGCGGCCGTGCTGGGAGATCGTCGCCGCGCCGTCGTCCTGGGCGTAGTTCAAGCCGTTCCGGACCGCGATCAGGCCCGGGACCGCTCTCTTGACCCCGTGGGGGCCGCTGACCGACCCGATAGTCGATCACGGTGGCGTGGTGCAGTGATCACGGCGTCTCGGCCGGAGCGGAGTGCCCCGTTCACCGGGCTGGAGCCGGGCCAGTTCCGCAAGCTGGCACGGCCGCTCGCGACGCGCGGCGGAGACGACATCGCCGGCGGACGGCCGGGCCGGCAGTGAGCGTTGCCGCTGACAGACCGGATGCCGGCGACCTAGTGGCGGACGAACCTGACGACGCGTCAGATCGGGCCGTTGTTCAGGGTGTCGCATTCGGCGGCGCATAGGGTGATCGACACGATCCGGCCGCTGCCGGCGCTGGCCCCGGTCCGGAAGCGACGGGTGGATGCGGTCGCGATCGGGGAGGAACTCAACGCGACTCACCGCACGATCCGCGCTCGCATCGAGCACGACCTGGCCCGGATGCAGAACTTCACGATCCTCCGCGACTGCCACCGCGCGGGAAGCACGCTCGCCGACACCGCGTCCGGCATCGCGCACTCGCACAACATCCTCCTTACCGACTGACCGCAACACCAACCACACCAAGAGTTACGAGAAAACTCTTAGGCGCCGATCGCGCTGCCGCCGACCGGTCGCTCACCACCGCACCCCCGCCGACAGATCGGGTCTCACTAGCCGCTTCCTGAGGAAATGTCAGCGACCAGACGGCACCGCAATGAATTCATGCGTGTCGAAATCAATAACCACCGGATTCCTTTCCCCCGGGACCGAAGTCCGCACCCGGTACATCACCCCGTCCGCGTCGAGCCAGTACCGGACGGATTCCGCGCTGCCCGGCCGTTCCCGGGAATCCGGGCCGGTGAAGACGTCGACGGCGTGGCCGTTCACCTGATCGGCCGCTACCCGTTCGGCGCCGTTCTGCGGCAGCAATTGCGCGTTGTCCGGGCGGTCGCTGCCGAGCCCGAGAAGAATGGCCAGCGCCCGGTCCAACGTGCCCGCTTCCGGATTGAGCGGACGGCCGACCCAGCCGTCGACGGGCGGGTTTGCCGGGGGCAGATCGGGGACCACGGGCAGCTGGCGGAGTTCGACGCGGGTGGCGGTCCACCGGATCAGACCATTGCCGGAGTCATTGCGCCCCTTGCCTTTCAGCACTCCGTAACCGCTCTTGGCGCGGTAATCGGCCGAACCGGTGATCACGAGTTCTCCAGCCGCGCCGGGGACACTGATCGTCACCGCGCGGCCTTGTTTCTGGTAATTGCGGAATCGCGCGATCGCGAGCCGGCTCGCCTCGTCCGCGGTGACCGCTCTCGGGCCGGAATCGGGGGAACTGGCGGCGACATACGAGAATATTCCAGCGATCACCGCGACCGTCACCGCGAAAGCGACGACGATCCAGCGGCGCGCGATCCGTTGGGCAAGCACAGCGAGTGACCGTAGCAGGGATTTCGATTCACCCGGTCCGTTTATCCCGCTGCCGTACCCGGAAAGGTCGTTTTCTGGTTCACTGTTACGCACTTTGCGGCACGCCGCGCGACTATTCCGCGCAGAGAACGGAGATCCCGCAGTCATGAACCGAGGTGGCAGAAGACCCAGTGGCAGATTCCGGCTGGCGCGAGTGGCCGCCGCTGCCCTGATACTGGGCGGCAGCGCGATGACGGTCACCTCCGGCACCGCGGGGGCCGCGCAGGACGGCACATTGACCGTCCAAGTGCTCCGCGATTTCTTCGGCACCGGCATCGTCAACGCCACCATGGACACCCCGCAACCGGGCATGTCGGTGCTGGTCACCGACCCCGCCGGGCATCAGGTGCGCGGGCGCACGGACGCGGCGGGCAAGGTCGTGGTGGACCCGGCCGCGCCGCTCGCCGGCGGGCGGTACCGCGTCGACGTTTCGGTTCCGGAGCCGTATCGCGCGTATCTGCAAGCCGCGCCCGCGTCCACGGAGAAAAACCACTTCGACAGTTTCACGACGTTCGTCGATCTGCGCGAGGCCAAGGACGTTTCAGTGATCACCGGCGTCTGGAACCCGGCCGACCACACGCTTCCCGACGCCCGCTATTACGTGCCGGTGCAAAGCCCGGCGGTGAACAGCGACGGCACCGCACCCGATCCGAACAGCCGCGCGCTGGTCGCCTTCGACCGCAATCTCCGCGGCACCTGCCCGACCGATTCGGCCTGCCCGACTGTGCTGAACACGCAAGCCCAGGTCGGCACGACGTGGGGCTTGGCGTACGACAAATACCGCGGCCGCATTTTCCAGTCGGCGTTCGCGAAACGCTTCACCACCTACGGTCCCGAAGGCGGCGGCGCGATTTACACGACGCCCCTGGGCGGCGGCGCGCCCAAACTGTTCGCGAAGGTGCCTGCCGCCGAGATCACCGCCCACGGCGCAGTGGACATGCGCAAGGACGAGCATTTCGTGGACGTGCCAGGAAAGGAAAGCCTCGGGGGGATCGCGCTCGCTGAGGACGGCAAGACGCTGTACGCGATAAGCCTCGTGACCCGGAACCTGCTCAGTTTCGACGCGACCGGAGACACCGCGAAGATCGAAAAGCAGACGCCGATCCCGATGCCGGAATGCGCGAGCCCGGACGATTGGCGGCCGTTCGCGGTCGCGGCGCACGACGCGAAACTGTACGTCGGCGGCGTCTGCTCGGCGGAAAGCACCAAGCGGCGCGAAGACCTGAAGGCCGTGGTCTACACCTACGACGGCACGAAGTTCACGCCGGTGGTCGAGCACCGCCTCGACTATCTCCGCGGCAACGTCATCGCGGGCTTCCAGGACGAGGACATGGACCACTGGAACCCGTGGGACACCTCGTTCGCCTCGTGGGACAAGTTCATCAAGCACGGGCCCGGGATCAACCCGCAGCCGGAGCTGGCGAGCCTGGCGTTCGCCCGCGACGGCTCGATGATCCTCGGCTTCCGCGACCGGTTCATGGACGTCTTCGGCTCCGGCATCGACCCTCGGCCCGGCCACAACGGGGTCGCGACCGGCATGTCCGGCGGCGACATCACCATGGCGTGCGCGGCGCCCGGCGGCGGATACGACTGGGAGGGCACCGGGGCCTGCCCGAACCACGGCACGCCCGCGACGAACGGCCACGAACCGGCGGGCACGGTCGAATACTTCCACGGCGACTTCTACGACCCCAACCGCTCCGGCAACGGCCTGCACCAGGAGGCCGCGCAAGGTTCGGTCGCCTACATTCCGCAGCAGCAGTGGGTGATCAGCACCCAGCTCGACCCCGCGCAGTACGTCAGCTCCGACGGCGTCGGCTACTACGACGTCGACACCGGCATCGGGCCGGGGCAGGACAATCCGAAGCACGGGTACGCGTTCGTCGGCCCGGCGAACAGCTTCGGCAAGGCGGGCGGGCTCGGCGACATCGCCTACCAGGCGGCGAACGCGCCGATCCAGATCGGCAACCTCGTCTGGTTCGACGGCGACCACAACGGCGTCCAGGACCCGAACCGCACGGACGAGGTCCCGCTCGCCAAGGCGACGGTCAACCTGCTCGACGTCGACGGCAAGAAGGTCGCCACCACGCAGACCGACAAGGCGGGCGAGTACTACTTCGGCGGCGTCGGCGCGGAGTACCAGCTGAAGCCGGGCGAGAAGTACACCGTGCAGTTCGACGTCTGCACCGCGGCCACGGACAACGTGCCCGGGACGCCGCCCGCGACCGACCTGCGGTTCACGCTCCCCACTGCCGGTCCGGACCGGGCGCACGATTCGAACGTCGTGCCGCCCAAGACCGGACGGCTTTGCAACGGCTACGCGCCGGTGACCGCTCCCGCCCAGGCGGGCGGGGTCGACCACACCATCGACGCCGGCGTCTACCTGCCTGCGCCGCCCGGCCCGCCCCCGTCGTCCGCTCCCCCGGCGACCGGCCCGAACCCGGCTCCTCCGGCGGCCCATCCGCCCGCTTCGGGCGCGACGGACACCGATTCCCTTGCCTCCACCGGGATTCCGCTGCTGCCGCTGCTGCTGATCCTCGGCGGCGCCCTCCTCGCCGGAGGCACGGCCTTCCTGGTGGCGAGCCGGAGAAGGCGGTTCAGGCGGCAGTGACCGCCGCGGTGATCGAGGTCCGCGACAGGCGGGCCTCGATCACCGCGTCAGCCACTCCGCGAGATCGGCCACCACCGCCGGGTCGACGTGCTGCGGCCGCTGGTAACTGTCCGGTGTGGACGGACCGGCGCCGGGAAAGAACTCGTGGTCGTCCGCCGGATAGACACGAAAGTCGACCGCCGGTCCGGCCAGTCCGTTCCGCCATCGGGACAGGTCGTCCTCGACGGTGACCTGATAATCCCGGCCGCCCTGCAGGAGAAACATCGGCACCGCCAGCGATGCGGCGGTCGCGACCGGGTCGTACTCGCGCAGTTCCAGCCAGTACGACCCGGGATAGCCGAACAACAACCCGTCCCCCGGCGCCGACGGCGACAACGCCGGATCAGCGACCGCCGCGGCCTGCCGGGTGATCGGCTCCACGAGCGCCTCGACCTTGGCGTCCACAGCAGCCAGATACCGGACCACCCGAACAGCGGCCTCCTGCATCGGCTCGGCATCGGCAGCCAGAAGAACCAGCCCCGCGACCGACGGCTCGGCGATCGCCACCAGCGGCGCGACCTTCCCGCCCATGCTGTGCCCGGCCACGAAGACCCGCGCAGCATCAACGTTGTCCTGCGACTGCAAAAGCCGGACGGCCGCGGCGGCATACGGCACGTATTCCGCGGACATCGTGAAGCCGGGCGCGGTCGCGAGCTCGGGATGGGCGTGCGTCACCTTGTCGAAGCGCAGCACCGCCACACCCCGGGAAGCCAAGCCCCACGCGAGATCCTTGAGCGGCTTGTTCGGCCCGGCCGTCTCGTCGCGGTCGAAGATCCCGCCGCCGCTGAGCAACACCACGCCGGGCCACGGCCCCTCTCCTCGCGGCACGGTCAGCGTTCCCGGCACCGAATGCGGCTCCGCGGAAAGAACGACGTCCCGTTCACCGAACATCGTTTCATCCACATAGGACGGTTTGGTCCACCCCGTGGCGGCAGCAAGCCGAAGCCCGGCAACGGTTCCCGTCGCATCAACCGACATCACCACGAGAAACGCGCCCCGGGAGCAGACGACCGGCACCTGAACCCGCGTGAGCCCAGGCCCCGCGGGCTCGGCAACCGGTTCGCCCAGCGCGGTCACCGGACCGTGCTCGCCGATCTGCGCGGCCCACCCGGCTTCCAGCGCCGCAGCGGACACCGCCGCCCGCAACTCCGGCGAGAACCGGGTCGCGATCTCCCCGAACCGCCCGTCTCGTGCCTGCTCGACGACAGCTGTCGCCACCCCGCTCGCATTCATCCCGACCCCCATCATTCTCATGTTATGCGAATGGTAACACTGTGTGAGAACATTTGGGAGTGGACGTGTTGACTCTGCTAGGACATCCAGTACGGCTGCGGATCGTGCACGCGCTGCGCGGCGACCGGACGCTCACCACGGCGCAACTGGGCGCGCTGCTCCCGGACGTCTCGAAGGCGACGGTCTACCGGCACGTCGACCTCCTCGCCGACGGCGGCATCCTCGAGGTGGCCGACGAGCAACGCGTGCGCGGCGCGGTCGAGCGCACCTACCGGCTGCGCAAGGAAAACGCTTCGATCGGCCAAGACGCGATCGCCGAACTGACCCCGGACGACCACCGGCGCGGATTCGCGGCCGCCACTGCCGCGCTGGTCGCCGAGTTCGACGCTTACCTCAGCCGGGACCAGGCGAATCCGGTCGAGGATCTCGTCGGCTACCGGCAGCACGCCGTCTGGCTGGACCGCGACGAACTGCTCGCGATGATCGACGGGATGCGGAAAGCCATCGCGCCCATGCTCGGCAACGAGCCCGCCCCAGGGCGCAGGCGCTACCTGCTCAGCCCGATCCTCTTCCCCAGCGAAGACTGAAACCCCCGCCCGGCGCGAGGCCGGACGGGGGTTTCAGCGGCACCAGAGATCAGGCCAGCGCGCGCAGCCGCGGCAGCACGTCCTCGGCGAACTGCGACAGGTAGCGCTCCTGGTCGTGGCCGGGGCCGTGGAAGACCAGGTGGTTCAGGCCCGCGTCGAGGTACGGCTTGATCTGCGCGACCGCCTCGTCCGGGTCGGAGGCGACGATCCACCGCTTCGCGACCTGCTCGATCGGCAGCTCGTCGGCCAGCCGCTCCATCTCCTCCGCAGACGAGACGGTGTGCTTCTGCTCCGCGCTCAACGACAACGGAGCCCAGAACCGGGTGTTGGCCAGCGCCTTCTCCGGATCCCGGTCGTAGGACATCTTGATCTCGATCATCCGGTCCACGCCGGACGCGTCGCGCTCAGCGGCGGCCGCGCCTTCGGCCATCGCCGGCATCAGCTTGTCGGTGTAGAGCTCCATGCCCTTGCCGGACGTGCAGATCATCCCGTCGCCCGCGCGGCCCGCGTACTTCGCCACGACCGGGCCGCCCGCCGCGATGTACACCGGCACCGGACGCTCCGGCCGGTCGTAGATCTTCGCGTTGACCAGCTGGTAGTAGTCGCCCTCGAAGTCGACGCTGTCCTTGCTCCACAACTCGCGCATCAACCGCACCGACTCGCGCAGCCGCGCGAACCGCTCCTTGAACTCCGGCCATTCCCGGCCCGACACCGCGATCTCGTTCAGCGCCTCGCCGGTGCCCGCGCCCAGGATCACGCGGTCGTTCGACAGCAATGCCATCGTCGCGAACGCCTGCGCGATCACCGCCGGGTTGTACCGGAATGTCGGCGTCAGCACGCTGGTCCCGATCAGCACCCGGCTGGTCCGCTCCGCCACCGCCGGCATCCACGCCAGCGCCCACGGCGCGTGCCCGCCCTCGTGCCGCCACGGCAGGAAATGGTCCGACACCCACACCGAGTCCAGCCCCAGCTCCTCGGCCCGCACCGCGAACTCCACCAGCTCGCGAGGCCCGAACTGTTCCGCCGACGCCTTGTACCCGACCTTCAGCTCCACGATCGCCCTTCCCCGTCCGCATGAACCACGCAGGATTCCGTGGCACCGTCAACCGTACCCGGATGGGCCTTGCGGAGACGGGTGTGCTGTCGATCACTAACCGGGCTAGTACGTCGCGTTCATCAGCGCGAGCGCCGCGGCCTGGCAGCCCGGGCCTTTCTCCGCGGCGGAGGACCACGAACGCGAGTACTGGTCGAAGTCGTTTCGCGAGCGGGCGTAGGCGGAATCCGCTTGCCTGGCCAGGAAATCCCGGTACGGCGCGTCGGGCGTCGCGGCGTCCAGTTCGGACAGACCGCGGACGAGTCCGGCTTTGAAGTACGACCCGTCGTCGCTGCAGCTGCTGCCCTCGCCGGGGTCGTGGACGATGCCGTCGGAGCCAGTGAAGAACGACCCGGTGCGCGTCGTCGAGTCGGCGACCGAACGGGCGGTGCCGATCAGGCCCTGGTCGCCGGTCACCTTGGACAGCGCGGTGAGGCCGGAGACGAATACTCCCTGGTTGTAGGTGTAGCGCTGGCCGACCGCGGCGCAGCTGGCGCCGTCGATGCCGTCCACCACCAGGCCGTCGGAGCCGATGAGCCCCTTGCCGCGGAACCAATCCCAGCCCTGCTGCGCCCGTGTCCGGTAAGTCGCGTCGCCGGTGCGGTCGGCGATGGTGGCGTTGACCTGGATGTAGAGGCTGTTGGAGATGGATGCCTTGTAGGTCAGGCCTTCTTTCCACCGGAGGCCGCCGCCGCAGTCGCCGGTCCAGAAGGTCTGCATGTGGTCGGCGTCGGCTTTGGCGGTGGCGAGGTAGCGCTGCTGGCCGGTGCGGTCGTAGGCGTCGAGCCACGCCATCGCCCACCAGCCGGTGTCGTCGGAGAACTCGTTGCGGAACTGGCCGCGGCCCGCGTTGACGTTCTTGTCGTACGTCGTAGCCATCGCGTAGTCGTAGCTGGCCATCCGGCTGACCGACGCGTTGCGGATCACCGCGGCCAGCGACACCGCGCTCCCCCAGCCGCCGCCGTTGCGGAAGTAGCCGGTGCCGTTGTCGTAGAGCGCCATCAACGCGGTCGCCGCCGCTTGCGCACGGTTCCCCGCGTTCCAGCGAGTGCGAGCCCAAGGCGTGCAAGCGATCCGGCCGGTGTCGACCGCGCTGCCGCACGCGCGCAGGGCCCCGACGCCGCGATTGTTCCAGTCGTCGTTGTTGTACATCTGGGTGCGCCAGCCGCCGACGCCGGACGGCGCGGTGGTCAGGCCCAGCTGTGCGCCGCCGTCCCAGGTCGCGCCGCCGTCGAAGGAGCGGTCGAGCCACACCTGGTCGCCCGGGCGCGAGTGGTCGACGACCGCCCAGCCCATCGGGTCGCCGTCGGCGAAGTGCAACTGGAGGACGCGGTCGTCGAGCGGCGCGGTGACCGCGATCCGGTCGCTGGACGCCTGGTCGGCGGCACGATCGTCGCAGTATTTGTTGCACACCACGATATTCGCCGCGGGTTCGGCCGGTTTCGCCTGGACCGACACCAGCGCCGACATCGTTGTCAAGACCGCTGTGAGCATGACCCGCACCGCTGCCTCCTCGGATCCCCGCCCTGTCCCCAGAACGAAGATCCCCGCGAAGCGCGGTGCGGGTCAACGAATGACAAAGACTTGGCGCGCGAATAGGCCGGATGCCTTGCGCGCCGGGCTACTGCGCGCCCATGCCTTCGAGGTCTCCGAACTCGACGACCTGGCGGACCTCGACCTCGATCTCGTCGAACAGATCCGCGTACTGCCGCGCGTACTCCACCGCCTGTGCCCGGTCCGCGGCGTTGACCAGGGCGAACCCGCCGATGACCTCCTTGGTCTCGGTGAACGGCCCGTCCGTCGCGGCCGGGGTCGCGCCGCGCGGCTTGCGGACGATCGCGCCCTTCTCCGACGGGTGCACGCCCTCGGCGGTGATCAGGATGCCGCGCTCGGTCCAGTCCTGGATGAAGGCGCCCATCTTCGCCATGAACTCGGGGCTCGGGTTCCAGGCCTCGGGGGCGCTCTCGTCAAGCCGGTGCATCATCAGGAAACGCATTGCCCGCTCCTCGGGGTCTGTGGCTGGTTTCGTCCAGCCGGCACATCCTCGTCGAACGGACTAGCGCGACATCGACAACTCGCCGAGTTTTCTTTCAGCAGCGATGCGACGGTGACCTTCGCGGCCGGGCGACCCAGCCCGCGACGCCCGCGGCGAGGGTCACCGACGTGATCGCGACGCCCGCGATCGGGCTGTCCATCAGCACGAGCCCGGTGAGGAACGCGGTCCCGGCGAGGAGGAGCAACGCCATCCGGAGCGTGGACGCCCAGGCGACGACGAAATCCGCGGCCCGGGAGGTCCAGGGGTCGCGAGTGTCGGGCTTGCGGTGGCGGCCGTGCTCGCGACGGGCAAGGACCCGATGCGCGGAGTCGACCATCTCGTCCCGGGTGGCGACCCGGCGGGGCGGACGGGAGAAGGGATCCCAGTCGACCACCACGCGAACCCGGCTGGGGTGCTCGGGATCGGGGTGGTGGGGGTCGGAGGGGCTGGATGGTTCGGGTGGGTCGGCTGTGTTGGCGGCGGTGGTGTCGGTTTGATCGGCGGAACCTGCTGCGTTGGTGCTCGCGGCGGCGATCGGGATCGCATCGACCGACCGAGCTGGCTCACTTGCTGCTGTGTTGGTCACGGCCGAATCGGCTCGACCGGAGGAACCTGCTGCGTTGGCACCCGCGGTTGCATCGCATGACCGGACCGACTCGGTTGCAATGCTTGCGGCCGTTCTGGCAGCGGCCGCATCGGCGCCCGCGGCGGCGATCGGGACCACATCGCCCGACCAGGCCGACTCAGTTGCCGCTGAGTTGGTGGCGACCGCATCGCCATGATCGGCAGAACCTGCCGAGTCGGCACCCGCGGCTGCATCACATGACCGGGTCGGCTCGGTTGCGCTGGCTTTCGCCGCAGCGCTTCCGACCGCGTCGGTCGCGGCCCCATTGCCGGACAAGGCGCGGCCGGCTGAGTTCGCCTCCGCCGACGAGGGCGTGGCCGCGTTGCTTGAGACTGCTTCCGGCGCAGCCTCAACAGTTGCGTCCGCCTTCGCATCGCCCGGCTTGACCACGTCGGCAGGCCGCGTCGACCTCTCCGGCTTCGCCGCGCCGCGCGGTCGCGAACCTGGCTCCGGTTCGCGCTCGCGATCCAGCCGCTGCGGCTGGGGCGCCCGGACCAGCACCGCTTCTTTGTCCGGTTCGGGCGGCTCGCCGGTCTGGCGCGGCTGCCCGGTTCGGAGCGGCTGGTCGGCGAGGCAGGGAACCACCGTCATGAGGTCGTCATCCCTTTCTCTTCCGGCCGGCGGACCGGTTCCGACGGCTCTCCGGACCCCGGCCGTTCGTGCGGTGCGGGCCCCGGATGGGCTCATCCTGGCGAAGACGGTGCGTCACCGACCAGTTCTACTGGCAGTGTCGCGGTGAACGGTCCCTCAGCGTCGCCCAACGGTTCGAGTGACGGTTTTCGCTACTCTTCGCTGTCACCGATTCGACACCCGGCGGACACTCCCGCGCCGGCTTGTCCAGACCTCTTGACACATCCGCGAACTGCGAAGAACCGGCGCTGACACGGGAAGATGCACGTTCATCCGCACATTCGCCAGGTGGAGAAACTCGAGTTCGCCAGAGACGGACGCCCGACAGTGCTACACAGAGTGTCACAGCGAGTCGGTTTATTGAGCGGTCAACCGTCACCCACACGAGTGA
The DNA here is from genome assembly GCF_042754125.1 of Amycolatopsis sp. NPDC059235. Taxonomy (NCBI): domain Bacteria; kingdom Bacillati; phylum Actinomycetota; class Actinomycetes; order Pseudonocardiales; family Pseudonocardiaceae; genus Amycolatopsis; species Amycolatopsis sp. NPDC059235. The sequence continues at coordinate 26,389 of NZ_JBHZAG010000030.1, read as the reverse complement.
CACGGAGAGTGATCATCGAGCGTAAGCAACGCTCGGCAAACCGGCCCGGATGGAGGTACCCGCCGGAGACGAGGCACACGGACAGGTGCATTCGAGGCGAGTTCGCGCATCCTTGCCGTTCCCTCAAGACGGCGGCTACTGTTCAAGAGGTAAGCCTTACCTAACTGAATCGGGACCACCATGCCGACCCTCCCCCAGCGCCGCACGCCCGACACCAGACGGCCGCTCCGGGCCTCCGTGCTGCGCGCCGAGCGGACGTCCACCCATTTCGTGACCCTCACCGTCGGCGGGGAGGACCTCGAGGACTTCGCGCCGCTCGGATTCGATCAATGGTGCCGGCTGTTCTTCCCGCGCGAGGGTCAGCGCGAGCTGCGCCTCCCCACCGCTTCGAGCAATCGCTGGCTCGCGCAGCACATGCTCATGAGCAGCGCGTCCAGGCCGTGGGTCCGGAACTACACGATCCGCGCGACGCGGCCCGGCGAAGTGGACATCGAGTTCGCGGTGCACGGCGACGGCGGCCCGGCGTCGAGGTTCGCGGAGAACGCGCGGCCGGGCGACGAGGTCGGGATTCTCGACGAGGGAATCACTTATCTGCCGCCGGAAGGCGTGCGGCAGCTTCTTCTCGCCGACGAGAGCGCGATTCCGGCGGCGCTGGCGATCCTGGAGTCGTCACCGGACCTGCGGGCCACGGTATTGCTGGAGGTCGGTGCCCGGGACGACATCCACGCGGTCGACGTGCCACTCGGCGCCGATGTCCAATGGCTCGTTCGCGAGGACGACCGGCTGCCCGGCCGGCTCGCGCTCGACGTCCTAGCCCAGCTCGATCTGTCCGATCCGCCGGGCTACACGTGGGTCGCCGGCGAAAGCGGGCTGGCCACCGGCGCGCGGCGGTTTCTCACGCGGGAGCGCGGGGTGCCGAAGCAGGCGATCGCGTTCCAGGGGTACTGGAAACACGGCCGCGCCGCACTGGGGTGACGCCGTCAGAACAGCCGTCCAGCGTCGTCGGCGGGCGGCTCCTCCAACTGCAGCAGGAACCGTTTCCGGTCGACGCCGCCCGCGTAACCGGTAAGGCCGCCGCTGCTGCCGACCACTCGGTGACAGGGCACGACGATGCTCAGCGGATTCCAGCCGTTCGCGTTGCCGACCGCCTGAGCCGCGCCGGGTTCGCCCAGTTCGACGGCCAGGTCGCGGTACGTGCGGGTCTCGCCGTAGGGGATGCGGGTCAGCAGCTGCCACACGCGGCGTTCGAAATCGGATCCGCGCAGGTCGAGTTCGAGGTCGAAAGTCTGCCGCTGGCCGGCGAAGTATTCGTCGAGCTGCTGGGTCACAGCGGCGAAACCGTCGTCGGCGCGCGGGCCTAAGTCGGGGAAGCGCGGGGTCCGGCTGTGGCCGTCGAAGTAGACGGCGACCAGCGCGCTGCCGTCGGCGACCAGGGTGAGGTCGCCGACCGGGGACGCGGCGACGGTGTGCCGGAAGGTCATCTTCTCCTCCGTGATCGGTGCCACGGAACGGTATCCGGCCGGGTCGCGCGTGAGAGCATCGCCGTCCATGGACGACGGTTTCGCCGACATTCCGACCACGACGCTCGCCGACCTGCTCGGCCGCGGCCAGGTGCTCGACTACGGCGTGCGCCCCTTGTGGGGGCCGGTGCCGCGGATCGCCGGGCCCGCGTACCCGGTGCGCTGCCCGCCGGGCGACAACCTGATGCTGCACGCGGCCATCCACCGCGCGCCCGCCGGAGCGGTGATCGTCGCGGAGTCCGGCGACGTCGACTACGCGCTGGCCGGCGGGAACGTCTGCGCGACTGCTCAGCGACACGGCATCGCGGGCTTTGTCCTGGACGGCGTGATCCGCGACCTTTCGGAGGTTCGCGAGGCTCGTTTTCCGGTGTTCGCGCGCGGCGTGATCCCGATTCCCGGCACGAAGGCCGCGGTGACGCCGCTGGGCGAGCCCGCGCGGTGCGGCGGGGTGACGGTGCATGCCGGGGACATCGTCGTGGCGGACGAAGAAGGCGTGGTCGTGGTGCCCGGACCTGACGCGGCGCAGGTGCTGGTGGACGCGCGGGCGAAGCTGGCCAAGGAGGAGGCGCAGACGCTCGACGAATGGGCGGAGGCGCACCGGGCGAAGGTGGACGCGGCTCTGGAGGCCGGCGGGTTTCGCGGCTGAAGCGACCGTCGCGGGGCGGGGCGTCCGGAGTGCTCGGGCCTCGGCGGGTCTGCGCGAAACAATCGCCGGTGAGGCTGGCGATTGGCCTGGTCCGGGCCGGAGAGTGCAGCAGGCGCCTTGGCGGGCGGACCGACCGGCGTAACCGGGCATCTTGGCGGGCGGACCGGGGTCAGCGGGCTTCTAGGCAGACGGGCGGACCGGCGTCACCACCGCGCCTTGGCAACCGGGCGGACCCGCGCCGTCCGTCCCGCCCGGCGGGGACCCCTTCATCAGCCGAGGGTCTCGGCTGCCGAGCCCTCCGTCCGGTCTATTCCGGCCGGACTGTCCACAAAGGACTCGCTGTCGCCAGTTCGGGGCCGGGTTCCGAGTCGGGCGGGAGGGGGTCGGGGTCGGGCAGCGGACGGTCCGGTCCCGGTGTCACCGGGTCCGGCTCCACCGGGCCGGGCGGGGCGGGCTCGGGCGGGGCGGGCGGCGCGGTCGAGCGGGGGCGAAGCATCGCGGACTCCTTTCACTCCCCGATGGGCTACCGCAGACCGGCGGCGGCGAAACATCCGCGCGTCCCCGCCGAGGTCGGCTAGGGTCGAAGGCGGAGCCGACGAACCGAGAAGAGGCGAGACGATGAGCGCGGACAAGCCCGGCGAGCAGCAGCCGCTCGACGCGGAGATCGTGGAGACCCCCGGGCCGCCGCCCGCTGCCCTGCCCGAACCCGACTACAGCGACAACGGCGCCCCGTCGTTCGACTTCGTGCGGGACCGGATCGAGAAGCGGTACACGACGTCGGTCGGCGCGCAGGAGATCGCCGGGATCGGCGGGCCGGAGGACCTGCAGTCGCTGGACAAGAAGATCGCCGACCGCAAGGAGGCGGCGAAGGACAAGCTGGCCGAGATCCGGCGGGCGATGGGGAAGGAATAGCTCCCGCTCGGCGGGGGATTCCGCCCGGGGGCCGGGCGGGATCGACGGCTGCCCGGGCGAGCCGAGGCGAGACACCGAGTCGAGCGGGCCGTCGCGAACGTTGCCGTGCCCGTGCTGGTTCTCGCCGCTGACGACCTCGGCCGCCGCGGGAACCGCCGCTGCTGGACTCCCCCGGCGACGCCGAAAACCGCTCCGCACCCGTCGAGCCGACCCAGCGGGAAGCCGCTCGGCACCCGTCAAGCGACCCGGCAGAAAGCCTCGCCGCACCCGCCAAGCCGACCCGCCAGAAAGCCGCGCCGACGCTCGACCTCGGCGCTCACTGGCTGGGCGCCGCGGGACCTGGCGAAGCCGTGGGTCCCCGGAAACACCGCCGCGGAACCCCGTGAATCCGGCCCATCACTGTCCACAATGGACCCGAGCCGCCAATTCCCGTGGCCTCCCCCGCGCCCGTTCTGGTTGAATCGCCCGTATGGCAACCACCGTGCGCGTTCCCGGCCTGGTGCTCACCGAGCACGAGTTCTCCGTCCCCCTCGACCATTCCCGCCCGGAAGGCGCGAAGATCACCGTCTTCGCCCGGGAGGTCGCTGATCCCGACGGGCTCGACCGGCCGTTTCTCGTTTATCTCCAAGGCGGTCCCGGGCACGAAGCGCCGCGGCCGTCGCGCGGGACGCCCAGCTGGTTGCCGCGGGCGTTGCGGGAGTACCGGGTTCTCATGCTCGACCAGCGAGGCACCGGACGGTCCACGCCGGTCGGCACGCTCACCGGCACGCCGGCCGAGCAGGCCGAGTACCTCACGCACTTCCGTGCCGACGCGATCGTGCGCGACGCGGAGTTCGTGCGGCGGCAGCTGGGCGTCGAGAAGTGGAGCGTGCTCGGGCAGTCGTTCGGCGGGTTTTGCACCCTCGCTTACCTTTCCCGGTATCCCGAAGGCTTGGCCGAGGCCTTCTTCACCGGCGGGCTGCCGCCGATCGCGCGGCATCCGGACGACGTTTACCGGGCGACATTCGCCAACTTGCTCGAGCGCAACCGCCAGTACTACCTCCGCTACCCCGGCGACCGCGCCCGCGTAGAGGCGTTGCTGCCGTGGCTCGACGACGGCGCGGTGACCCTGCCCGACGGCAGTCCGCTCACCGCGCGGTTGTTCCAGCAGCTCGGTTACGTCCTCGGCGCCAGCGGCGGCGAGGAAGCGCTGCACTACCTGATCGAGCGCGACCCGAAGTCCCCGGCTTTCGCGCACGACGTCGCCAGCTCGCTGCCCTTCAGCGCGCGCAATCCGCTGTACTCGGTGATCCACGAGTCGTCCTACTCCGACGGGTTCGCCACCCGCTGGTCCGCCGAGCGCGTGCTGCCGGACGAGTTCCGCACCGACCGGACGCTGTTCACCGGCGAGCACGTGTTCCCCTCGCTCTTCGACGACCTCCACAGCCTCCGGCCGATGAAGGAGACCGCGGAACTGCTTGCCGCGCACGAATGGCCGCGGCTGTACGACACCGACGTGTTGCGCGAGTGCACGGTCCCGGCGGCGGCCGCGATCTACGCCAACGACATGTACGTCGAGCGGGTGTTCTCCGAGGAAACCGCGCGGCTGATCCCGACGCTGCGGCCCTGGATCACCAACGAGTACGAGCACAACGGCGTGCGCGCGGGAGGCGATCACGTGCTCGGGCGGTTGATCGACCTTGTTCGCGGACGCGTCTGACCTGCCGTGAGGGGAACCCTGCGGGACTCAGAGTCCCTCAGGGTTCCCCTCACGGACGGCGCAGCGGGGGTCAGGCGACGGTTACGCCGCCGTCGACGGAGTCGGTGGACAAGGTGAGGTCCTGCCAGGCGTCGAAGTCGTCCTGGACGCGCTGGCGTCCGGCGGTGACGAGGCGCAGTGCGTCCGAGCCGAGCAGCAGGTGCACGGGCGGGTTTTCCTCGTCCAGGAGGCTGAGGATGGCGTCGCCCGCGCGGTCGGGGTCGCCGATGCCCTGGCCGGCGAGCGCTTGGCGGCGGGTCCGGATCGGGTCGAACAGGGCGTCGTAGTCGGCGATGCCGCGCGGGGCTCGGACCAGCGAGCGGCCGGCCCAGTCGGTCTTGAACGCGCCGGGAGCAACGGCGGTGACCCGCACACCGAACTGGGTGACTTCCTGGGCGAGGGTGTCGGTGATGCCTTCGAGGGCGTGCTTGCTGCCTTCGTAGAACGCGAGGCCGGGGAACGTGGTGTGCCCGCCCATCGAGGTGATGACGAAGATCTGGCCGTCGCGCAGTTCGCGCATGCCGGGCAGGACCGCCTTGATGGTCGCGACCGTGCCGAAGACGTTGACCTCGAACTGGCGGCGCAGATCGGCCATCGACGACTCCTCGAAGGTGCCTTCGAGCCCGTATCCGGCGTTGGCCACGAGTACGTCGATCGGGCCCAGTTCCGCTTCCACCTCCCGCACGGTGGGCTCGATCCGGTCCGCCTCGGTGAGGTCGAGGACGAAGGCCCGGGCGCGTTCCGGGTCCAGCGCCCGGAAATCGGCCGCGTGCTGTTCGGTACGCACGGTGCCCGCGACGCGGTGCCCAGCCGCGAGGGCGCGTCGGGCAATGGCGCGTCCGAGGCCGGTGCTGACGCCGGTGATCAGGATTGTCTTGCTCATTGCGAAGTGTCCTTTCGTGGGGCATGACTGCATGGACCCCGCGGGTGCGGCGGGGCCTGGTGTAGGAGCGAAGGTCAGGACTCGGCGGAATCCCGGGCAGGCGCGGGTTCGCGGCCCCAGCTGGCCAGCAGCCGAAGCCGTTCTTGCGAAGGCGAACCGGCCGGCGCGCTGTAGACGACCATCGACTGGCCCGGATCGGCGACCGCGGTGAAGATCTCGTACTGCAGTTCCAGGTCGCCGGCGACCGGGTGGCGCAGGCGTTTGAGACCGGTGCTGCGTTCCCGGACGCGGTGTTCCGACCACCACGCCGGGAACTCGGGCGAGCGCATCATGAGCTCGCCGATCAGGTTGGCGATGTGCTGATTCCGCGGCTGCGCGGCGGCGGCCAGCCGCAACCCGTGCACGTAGTCGCGGGCGACGCGTTCCCAGTCCAGCCACACCAGGCGGGCCCGCGGATCCAGCAGCGTCCAGCGCGCCATGCTGCGTTCCCGCCGCGGCAGCTCGGCCACGTCGGGAAACAGCAAGGCCCACAACGCATTCCCGCCGACGACCGTCAGGTTCCGGTCGCTGACGAACGCCGACGCCAGTTCCATCGAGTCCAGCACCTGCCGCAGCGCCGGACGCAACCGGGACGAATGCTCGGCCCGGTCCAGCCGCTCGGCCGTGGCTCCCGCGAGAGCGAACAGATGCCGCCGCTCGATGTCGTCGAACCGCAGCGCGTCGCAGAGGGCGCGCAGCACCTGCTCAGACGGCTGCCGGGCACGGCCTTGTTCCAGCCGGGTGTAGTACTCGGTGCTCACCCCGGCCAGCTGCGCGACCTCGCCGCGCCGCAGCCCGGCGACCCGCCGTCCGGTGCCGGACTCGGCCGGAAGCCCGAGGTCGTCCGGCGTCAGCCCGGCGCGGCGGGCGCGGAGGAAATCGCCCAAGTCGTTCTTGCCCATGCCTCGAGTCTGCCTTCCGGGCCAGTGATCACCAAGGGCGTAACTGGTCCTGCCAGTACTACTCAGCGGGACGGGCGAGGATGACCGCGCGGGCGGCCAGATGCAAAGCCAGCCGCTCATCCGGACGTGACAGGTCAACATGCAGCAACTGCTCGATCCGGCCGATTCGCGCAGCAACCGTATTCCGGTGAATCCCCAGCACAGTCGCCGTTTCGGCAAGCGAGGACTCCGCGTCGAGATAAGCCGCGAGGGTCCGGATCAAATCCCCCGGCACCGGGACCAGCGGAGCGAGCAACGCGCGCGCAGCAGGCTCGAAGGTGTCCGTCCGCGTCCACTCCAGCAACAGCTGGGCCATCCCGAGCTGGTCCACGTGCAGGAAATGCCCAGTCTCCGGACGCGCCGCAGCGAGGCGGGCGGCGTCGGTGGCTTCGGCGACTGTCGCGGTGAGACCGTCGGCGTGCGGGCGGCCGACGCCCAGGTGTGCGTCGAGCGTGCGGCGCAGGCTGCGGTGCACAGCGCGCAGCCGCGCGGATAGCGCACGCACCCGTTCCGCAGTCGGTTCCTGTTCGAAGGTGACCCAGCCGGTCCAGCCCTCGCCGTGTTCGACGGTGACCGCGTCGATCGATTCGGCCCGGAGAGCGCGCACGACCTCCTGCGTCCGGGAGACGGTGTCGACGTCCGCGGGCACACCGATGCGCAGGCCGACGTGCCAGCCGCCGAGTCGCCAGCCCGCGTCAGCGGCGCGGCGACGCAGGTCGGCGCCGGGTTCGGTGTCTTGGCGCAGCAAATCGCCCAGCAGCGCGGACCGGGAACGGGCGTCGCGTTCCAGTTCCAGGCGGTGGGCCAGCAGCCAGCGCTGCACGGCACCAGCGGCGACGGCCAGCGTCGCGGCGACGACGTCCGCGCGCGGGGACTTGGCTCCGGGCAGTTCGGCGGCCAGCCACACCGATGGCTGCGGCAGCACGGCGGGATGGGCGAGCAGGACGCCGTCCGCGAGGGCGATGCGTTGCGGGACCGGCTCGTGCACTCGCACGCGGGCAGCGTCGGCGAGTTCACCGGCCAGCACCTCGCCACGGTCGTCGAGGACGGCGACGGGAGCGTCCAGCAGCCGCCGCAGCACGGTCACGATCTCCTCGGGCGGAAGCAATCGCTCGCCGAGCGCCCGGTGCGCGGCCAGCACGGCGTCCGCGCGGTCGATGTCGGGAGCGGCCAGCGCGAGGCGGGCGTCCACGAGCAGATCGAGCGGATCGGCTGAAGTCACCAGCAGCGGCACCGACAGCCGTTCGGCCAGAAGTTGTGACGCGGCAAGCGGTTCGGCTCCGGGGAGCAGGACTCCGGCGGCTCCGGCATCCGCGCACCGGCGCAGGAGGGCGTCGATCTGCCAGTCGGAACCGAGTGGGCGGACCACCACCACCAGTTCGCCGGAAGCGGGGGTGCCGGACGCGTCCAGGGCGGCTTTGACTGTCCGCAGTGGACGATCCAAACCGGACTCGCCGGAGCAGACCCGGACCGGGCCGGCCCACGAGGGCAGAGCGAGCAGCTGACGGAGAATCACTGGGCTGCCACCGGATCGCAGTCGATTCCGTACGCGCGCGGTTCCAACAGCGGCCGGCGTCGCGGATCGGTCCAGAACGGGGAAGCGGCGAGACACACGACGTCCACCTCCACGCCGGCGCGGATCGCGTCGCACTGCAACGGGATGCCGGTGCGGCGGTCGAGCACCGACAGAATGTCCGGAGTGGACGCCACCGGCAGCCCGTCCCGCAACGCCAGCAGGTATTCGTTCTCCATCTCCAGCCGCAGCAACGCGCCGTCGCGGTGATCGGTCAGCGTCGCCGAGCCGCGGCCGAATCCGGGGTGTCCGTGCTGTCCGGGGCCGATGTGCCGCGACACCTCCAGCACCCGGCCGCGGGCGAGAACCCGGCCGTCGAGAGCGGTTTCCAGCGCGGCGAGGTCCGGGCTCTCCCCTGCCGCGAGCACGCGGGCGCCGAGGGCGAGGGCTTCGCTCGTCGTGCCGACGACGGCGTGTCCGGCCAGTTCACCGGCGGGGATCGGGGCGAGCGCGATCGCCGCCCAGCCGCCTGAGCTGGCCAGGAACGCGCGGATCCCGCTCTCGACCACCGAGGCCGCCGCCGCGGCGAGCACCACCACCCGGCCGCCGGGTTCGGCCATCGCCGCCGGAGCGACGCCGCGGCCGGTCGCGGCGACCGAGAGCTGGTCGAGTCTCGGCAGCCCGCGCCCGGAAAGGTCCGCGTCCGCATAGGCCAGACCCAGGTCCTGGGCGGCCACCAGCGGCAGCAGGCCGTTCAGGCCGCCGATCTCGATGGACATCAGCGCCTGCGCGCGCTGCCCGGTCCAGCGTTCGATCGCCGCGATCGCCGAGGCGAATTCGTCGCCGCTGGGCAGCTTCTCGGCGAACGCCGCGGTCGCGCCGACGATGCCGGTCGGCACCACGAGGGTGTCCGGCGCCAGGTCCGCGACAGCGTGCACGACGGGTTCGCGGCCGGATTCGGTCAGCCGCCGCAGCAGCACCGCCGCGGTGACGGTGTCCCCGCCCCCGCCGGACCCGAGCAGCGCGACGCCGCGTTCGAGTGCCGGCACGTCCGCGGCGGTGATGCGCATGGCTGGTCAGCGTATCAGCGGAGGCTGTACCCGCCGTCCGGATACAGCGTCGAGCCGGTGGTGTAGGTGCTGGTGAACAGGTACAGCACGGCATCGGCCACTTCGGACTCCCGGCCGACGCGGTGCAGCAGCGTATCCGCGCGGTACTGCGCGAAACTCGATTCCCGCGCGGCGGCCGGACGCCCGGCCCACAGGTTCCCGTCGATCGTGCCCGGCGACACGACATTCACCCGCACCGGTGCCAGCTCCACCGCGAGTCCGCGACCGAGGCCCTCGATCGCCGCGTTGCACGCCACGTACGCCGGGGCCGCGGCGGGCGGACGCACGCTCGCGACGCCCGACATCAGCACCACCGAAGCATCCGGCGACAGCTTCGGCGCGGCGTGCTTCACCGCGTGGTACTGGCCCCAGAACTTCGTGACGAACGGGCTTTCCGCCTCCTCGTCGCTGAGGTCGCGCATCGGGCCGACGGTGTAGGACGCGGCGGGTGTGAACAGGTGGTCGACCCGGTCCAGCGCGCCGAAGAACTCGGCCAGCGATGCCTGGTCGGTGGTGTCCACGGCCTGCCAGGTCGCGGTCGGGCCCAGTTCCGCGGCGGCCGCGCGCAGCTTGTCGCCGGACCGGCCGCCGAGGTGGACGAGCGCGCCTGCCGCCGTCGCGCGCCGGGCGACCTCCAGCCCGATCCCGGAACCGCCGCCGAGCACTACGACCGCCCGGCCGTCGAGCGAAGTCACGAAGCCACCTCCACGGGTACGAAATCGTGCGGCAGCCCGAACGCCGCTGGGCCGAACGTGGCCAGCGCTTCCGGGGTGCGCATGAGCGGCGGCGTCGAGATTCCGACCACGGTGACGCGCTGGCCGTAGCGCAGCGTTTCGGTGGTGATCGGCTCGGCGGATTCCGCCTCCAGCACGCAGATCAGGTCAGGGACCAGGCAGCGCACTTCGCCGTCGACGAGCGCCACCAGGTTTTCGTTCTGGAAAAGGATTTCCAGCTTGTGGTCGCCCTCGAAGGACACGACGGCCGCGCGGCCGCGGGCGAACCCTTCTTCGGTGCGACGTTCCACATCGGACACTTTGCCGCGGAACAACACCCGCAGATGCGGGTACAGCGTGTCGCTGAGCGCGGTCGCCAATGCGGCCACCGGATCAGCGTTCTCTTCTCGTGCAAGGCGAATCGCGCGGCCGACGCTCAGCGCGAGCGACAGCGTGCGCGGCACGGCCGTGCGTTTGACGTCCGCGCCGCTCATCGAGTACTCCGCGATGTGTGCGACGCCGCCGAGCCGGATGGTGATCCCGCGCGCGAGCCATTCCATCCGGCGGTTGTCCGCACCGGTGTCGATCACCGTGGTTTCACCGCGTTCTCCGGCGATGCCCATCGGTGAACCGGGGACGCCGTACACGCCGAACGTCTCCATCTGCAGTTCCGGGAACGCCCGGCCCATGCCGTCCGCGTCGACCACCGGCAGTCCGAGCCGCGCGCCCACGACCAGCGGGATCATCGAGTTGATGCCGCCGCATTCGATCGGCATCGTCGCGTCGGCCTTCGCACCGAGACGGTTTTCCAGCGCCCGCAAGGCAAGTTCGGGTTCGGCGCCGTTCGGGAGCTTCTCGTGCACGACGGTCGGCGCGCCCATCTGCGCGGTCGGGATCACGAGGGCGTCGTCGTCCAGATCGTCTGGGTCGAGCACGGTGACAGGTCCGTGCTCGCGGATCGCCTCGCGCACCAGCAGCCGTCCGACGTACGGATCGCCGCCGCCACCAGTGCCGAGGACCGCAGCTCCGCGAGCGAGGTCTTCGAGGTGGTCTTCGGTCAACGTCCAGCTCATCCCGCGACCCCGATCGGGTCGAGGTCGTAGCCGAAGTACCGCGGGCCGGCCAGCGCGATGCCTTCCGGGGTGTGCCAGCGCGGATCCGCCGGGGCCGCGATCACCGTCACCCGCTGGCCGTAGCGCAGGCCCTCGGTGGTGACGGCCTCGCCGGACTCGCGGTCGAGGGTGCAGATGAGGTCCGGCACGGAAGCGCGCACCTCGCCGTCGACCTCGGCCACCAGGTGCTCGTTCTGGAAGCGCAGCAACATTTCCGTCCCGGTGTCACCGTCCATTCCGGACAGCCGGGCTTCGCCGCGAGCAAACCCGGTGACAGTGCGGCGAGCGACGTCGACGACCTTGCCGCTGAACAGCGTCTGGCCGCGCAGCCGCGCCACGACGCGATCCACGGGGTTCTCGTGTGCCTCGCGCGCCTCTCGCACGAGCGCGCCGAGTTCCGCGCAGAGCGTCAGTGTGCCGGGCACCATCGATTCCCGGGCCTGCGCGCCGGACATCGCGTAGTTGCTGATCATCGCCGAGCAGCCCATGTCGATGGTCGCCGACCGGGCCAGCCGCTCCGCCCAGTGATTGTCCACAGTGTCCAGTACGCCGCGGTTGCCCTTCTCGTCCGCAATGGACATCGGGGTCGCGCGGATTCCGTACAGGGTCGGCAAAACCATCTGCAGTTCCGGGAACGCCCGGCCCATGCCGTCCGCGTCCACCAAGGGCAGGCCCAGCTGCGCGGCCGCGACGACTGGGATCAGCGAGTTCACGCCACCCGCTTCGGCACAAGCGATGTGCGTGAGTTCCTTGCCCAAATAGGTAGCCAGCGTCCGGGCGGCGAGCCCGACCTGTTCGGCGGACGGCAACTTCTCCACCATCACAGTCGGCGCGCCCATCATCGCGACCGGCAGCACCACCGCGTCGTCGTCCAATTCGGACAGTGACACTAGCGGGACTGAACCGTGTTCGCGCACCGCGGAATGCGCCAGCAACCGGCCGATGTACGGGTCTCCCCCGCCGCCGGTGCCGAGGATCGCCGCGCCGCGCGCGATGTCGTCCAGATCCTTCTCGGTAATCTCAGCCATCGTTCACGCCCCCAGCTGCAGGTCGCCGACCGCCTTGACCCGGATCCGGGTGGCGTTGCCGGGCAGGTACGGGATCGGCACCTCGTCGAAGTCGACGATGCCGACGGACGCCGGGCTCGCCCCGGCCGCCACCGCGCGGTCGACTGCTTCCTGCTTCGCCTCGTCCACCACGGCTTCGCGACGGCCGGGCTCGATCACGTACACCCGGTCGACCTCGCCGCCGATCTGCGCGATCGCCGCGCCGATCGCGTTGGCCACCGCGTAGTGATCCGGCCGGCGCACCTCGCCGGAACCGGCGAGCTCGTCCGGCAGCAGCACCGAACCGCCGCCGACGGCGACCACCGGGAGCGGCTCGGACGACGTGCGCATCCGGTCCACGACGTCGGAAACGTCCGTCGCGATCCGGTCCAGCGCCGCCCGCACGAAGTCCCGGTCGAGGTGCGCGACCAGCGACGGGTCGCCGATCTCGGCGCGCCCGGCGGCGACCGCGATGTCGGTGGCGGTCAAGGTGTCTCCGCCGAACACGAGCGCCTTGGAGGTCAGCTCGTAGCCGACGGAATCCGGCCCGACGGTCACGCTGGCCGCGTCGCCGCGCACCCGGCTGCCGCCGCCGATGCCGATCGACAGGACGTCCGGCATCCGGAAGTTCGTGCGGATCCCGGCCACGCTCACGTCCGTGGTCGCCTCGCGCGGGAAACCCTGTCGCAGCACGCCGACGTCGCTCGTGGTGCCGCCGACGTCGACCACCGCGCAAGTGTCCAAACCGGACAGCACCGCGGCGCCGCGCATCGAGTTCGTCGGGCCGGACGCGAAGGTGGCCACCGGGTAGCGGCGGGCGAAATCGACGTCCATCAGCGTGCCGTCGTTCTGGCTCAGGTACAGCGGCGCGGTGATGCCCGCGCCGGTGACCGACGCGGCGAGACCGTCCACGATGTGCGCCGCCAGCTCGCGCAGCGCGGCGTTGATGACGGTCGCGTTTTCCCGCTCCAGCAACCCGATCCGGCCGATTTCGTGGGACAGCGAGATCGCGACGTCCGGCAGCTGCGAAGCGATGATCTCCGCCGCCCGCGCCTCGAACTCCGCGTTCACCGGCGAGAACACCGACGTGATCGCGACGCTGCGGACCCCGGCCGAGCCCATGTCGTCGGCGGCCTTGCGCAGTTCGCTCTCGTCCAGTTCGGCGATGTGCCGTCCGTCGAACTCGTGGCCGCCGTGCACCAGGTAGCTGCGCCCGGACACCGCGTCGACCAGCCGCTGCGGCCAGTCCACCATCGGCGGCAGCGACGCGCCGGCGGGCAGGCTGAGCCGCACCGCCGCGGTCGGGGCCAGCCGGTGCGCCTCGACGAGCGCGTTGATGAAGTGCGTGGTGCCGATCATGACCGCCCGCACCGCGGCCGGGTCGAACGCCCGCTGCCGCTGCAGCCCGTCGATCGCGGCGACGATGCCCGAGGTGACGTCCTCGGTGGTGCTGGTCTTGATCGAGGCGAGCACCTCGCGGCCGTCCAGGAGGACCGCGTCGGTGTTGGTGCCGCCGACGTCGATGCCGATGCGCACGAAGAAATCTCCTTCCAGGTAACGGAATCAGGCGGCCGGGGCGGGTTCGGCGTCCGCGGTGGCACTCCTGCCGACCCCGCGGACCAGGCCGAGCTTCCCGGCGGCCACGTACAGAACGAAAGCGACGACGAGCGAGTTGATGCTGGGCAAGCCCCAGTCCACGAACTCGCCGAACAGCGCGGCGGCGATCCAGACGACGATCGTCGCGGGCACCCACACCGGAGCGTCGGTGGGCACCGCGCCCCGCGCCCTTGCCTCCTCCAGCGTGCCGCGCCACTGCTTCACCACGAAGTATTCGGCCACCATGATCCCGGCGATGGGCGGGAACGCGACCCCGAGCACGGTGAGGAAATCGGTGAACTTCGAGAGGATCCCGGCCGCGGCGAGCACGCTGCCCACCACGCCGAGCACGGCGGTGACCAGGCCGCGGTGCGCGCGTTTCCCGGACACGGTGCCGATGAAGTTCACGACGCCGAGCCCGGACGAGTACAGGTTCCAGTCGTTGATCTTCATCGTGCCCGCGATGACGATCAGCAGCCCGACCCAGCCGACCGACGACGTGACGATCGTGGTGATCTGCGCCGTGCCGACCGCGTGCGCGAGCAGCACCCCGGCCAGGCCGATCACGTACTCGCCGAGCGTGACGCCGACGAGCGTCTGTTTGACGACGTCGCCGGTGGTGCGGTTGAACCGGGTCATGTCCGGCGTGATCACCGCGCCGACGATGAACCCGCCCGCGACCAGCGTCGTGCCCTGCAGCAGGCTCAGCTGCGGACCCGGCGGCGCCGAAGCCACGAGCGCGCCGAGGTCGTGCCGGGTCAGTTCGGAGACCACCGACCAGCCGACCAGGATCAGGAACGCGGGCACCATCAGGTAAGCCGTCCACGCCATCGAGTGGAAGCCGCGCACCACGATCGCGGTCACCACCAGGCCGAACACGAGCGCCCAGCCCCATTCCGGCAGGCCGCCGACCAGCGCGGCGAGGCCCTGCGCGGACACCGCGGACTGGATGCCGAACCAGCCGATCAGGCTGATCCCGATGGCCAGCCCGATGAGCGCGGAGCCGCCGCGGCCGAAGCCGGTCCAGCGCGCGATCATCGAGGTGGTCAGGCCCTCGCGGACGCCGATCACGCCGACGAGGATCGTGATCAGTTCGAGGATGACCGAGCCGAGCGTGAACGCCAGCACGGCGTTCCCGAAGCTCATCCCGAAGCCGATCGTGGCGCCGAGCAGGAACTGCGACAGCGCGGAAACCTGGCCGAACCGCTGCACAGCGACCGACCACCACGAGTAACGGGCGGAATCGGGCACCCTGGTCAGCGCGTAATCGTCGACACCGACAGCCGAGGCCATGGCGACCTCCTCATCCTGGAGGGGAACGGTTCCCAGCACCGTAAGCAGCGTCTCCGGCGAGGTCACCGTGCGATCCGCACAGTCCGGCCAGTCCGGCTGTGCAGATCGCATTCCTACCCGACCAAGGCGTGGACTGCCTCGTACGAGAACGCCGCCGCGCCGACCCCCGCCGCGATGCTGACGACGACATTGGCCGCCGCGGCGAAGTACGACTGGCGCTCGACCAGCCGGACGGTTTCGTAGCTGAAAGTGCTGTAGGTCGTCAGCGCGCCGCAGAATCCGGTGCCGAGCAGCGAGTAGACCGCCGCGGGCAGCGCAGTCCCGGCGCCGGCGAGGCCGCCGAGCAGGACGCAGCCGACGAGATTGACGGTGAACGTCCCCCACGGGAACAGGCTCTGGTGCCGGGACTGGACGGCCCGGTCGGTCAGGTACCGCATCGGCGCTCCGACCGCGGCGCCGAGGAAAACGAGGAGGACGGTCATCGGACAGTCACCTCCGCCGGGACGAGTTTGCGGGTGATCGCGTGTCCCAGCAGGACGGCGAGCAGCGCGGCGGCGAGCGTTCCGCCGAGGTAGCCGAAGGCGAGCGGCACGGTGTCCGGCTGGAGCAGGTTGCGCGCTTCGACCGCGTAGGTGGAGAACGTGGTGAAGCCGCCGAGGATGCCGACGCCGAGGAACGGCCGCACCAGCCGGTGCGCCGACCACGTCTCGGTGACCAGCACCATCAGCACGCCGATGAGGAAACAGCCGGCGACGTTCGTCCAGAACGTCGCCCACGGGAAGCCGCCGGTCGCGGCGGGAAGGGCCTGCGCGAGGCCGTAGCGGGCCAGCGCGCCGAGCCCGCCGCCGAGCGCGATCACGCCGAGCACCGACACGTGGTGCCGGACGAGTTCGCGTTGCTGCACTGGATCCCGGAGATCGACGTCAGGGTCGAGAGGTTCTTCAGGCACAGTCTTCTCCTACTCCACGGACACACGGTTCGCCGTTCGAGTAGGGACTGTTGGCGGTCTCGACCGCGGTTGTCCGGGAGATTCCCGGAGCGGCGAGCCCCACCGCCGCGCGTCCGCGAGCCTACCTGATCAGTTCCCCGCCTCCCGCAACGCGGTCAGCGCCGGACCGAACATAGTGGACTTGATCGCGGCGAGCGTGCCGCGATCCTTGCCCGCCAGCGGCGCGACTCGTTCGACTGCCGCCGTTTGCAGGTCTTCCAGCGCGGCGGTCCCGTCGACCAGGCCGAGCGCTTTCGCCTGCGGACCGCCGAAGCGGCTTCCGGTGGTCATCGACGCGACGGCGGCGGCCGGGGTGAGCTTCGCTTGGACGAGCGCGGCCATGCCCGGGGTGAACGGGAGGTTGATGTCGGCTTCGGGAAAACAGAAGTAACCGCGGTCTTCGCGCATGATGCGGAAATCGTGCGCCATCGCGAGCATCGCGCCGCCACCGAACGCGTGTCCGTTGACCGCGGCGATCGTCGGGACCGGCAGCGCGAGCACGCGGGCGAGGAGTTCGTGGATGCTCGTGACGTACTTGCCCGCTTCTTCGGGATGGCTGGTGAACCAGTCGAGGTCGAGGCCGTTGGAGTAGTACTTGCCGCTGCCGACGGTGACGAGCGCGGCGGGTTCCTTGCCCGCGGTGACCGTGTCGAGGTGAGTATGGACTTCTTCCAGCCACGTTGGGGCGAACCGGTTTTCGTCGGAGCCGAAATCGAGCACGTGGACGGCGCCGGTGGTGGTGAGAGTGGGCATTTCAGTCCTTTCTGGACTTTTTCGGTGGTTCCAGGGCGAGGATGGCGCGGACCGCCGCGGCCAGCCGTGCGCGACTGTCCGCGCTGGCAGGTCCGGTGGCGAGTTCGCGGCGGAGCAGGGCGGTCGGGAGGTCGACTACGCAGGCGGTGATGACCTCGACGGCCTGGCCGTCGCCTCGGTCCCAGAGTTGACGGGCGAGGCGGACGAGGAGGCGGACCAAGCGTTTGTCCAAGGCGTGCAAGGCTTCCGCTACGTCGTCGGGAAGCTGCGGACCCAGTACGCGCTTGGACGGGACGGCGATCATCATCCGCGCGGCGTCCGGACGCGCGTCGGCTACTACGGCGGAGGTGTCGGCGGCCGCGACTACCGCTTCGATCGGGTCGGGCGCTTCGTCGACCAGCCGCTCTTGTTCGTCGAGGAAGAACGTGGCGGCGCGCAGCCAGGTCCGGCCGATCAGGGCGGGGAGGTTGGTGAAGGCGTGGTAGATCGTGCTGTTCGGGACGCCTGCTTCTTGCGCCAGCCGCCGGACGGTGAGCGCTTCGGGGCCGGAGTCGGCGATAAGGCGCTCGGCGACGTCGAGGATCAGCTCGGGGTCGTGGATCCGGGGGCGGGGCATGTCGGCGATAGTAATGGAGCAGGTGCTCCAAAACCAGGGTCAGGTGATGTGCGACTCGGAGGTCGTGAGCGGTGGTGCCGGTTCTAACCGGCGCAAACACTCAAGACCGCCCACGAGGTTCGCCTGCTCGCCGGGCCGAGCATCGCCGCGGACGAGTCTTCGCCACCGGAAACCTTGTCCAGTGCCGAGGAAGCACCCGCGCGCGTCCCGAACGACCCTCGGCCGTTCGCCGAGCAGGGCGCGATTTCCCGCCGCGCTCGCGGGAGCCGAACCGCCTTTTCCGCCGCCCGCGCCTCGCCGGGCACGGGTGCGGGTGCGGGGTTCAGTCCGCGATGTACAGGCAATCCCGCCCGTCGCGGGCGGGGGCGTCCGGGTCGTCCAGCCAGCGGCCGCCGTCGGCCAGGTAGCGGAAGCGGAGCCGGGCGCCGGGCGGGACCTCCACCGCGGCCGAGCGCGTGCCGTTCGAGCGTTTGCGGAGTTCGTGGCGGCCGGGCTGCCAGTCGTTGAAGTCGCCGACCACGCTCACCGGGCCGGGCGGGGTGTCGAGCGGGAGCACGAACGTCACCCGCCGGGCCTGCGAGCCGCTGCTCCGGCTGGTCTTGATCACGGCGTTTCCCTTTCCGGTTCCGGCGAATCGGTATTTCTGAATCGTTTCACGACCGCCGCCGGAAACCCGGACGCGACGAGTGCCGCGTCCGGGTGAAACCGGGGTCAGGTGGTGGAAACGTCGTCCAGCTGCTCGGCCGCCGGGCGGACCGGGAACAGGTCGCCGCCGGGCGGGGCCGGGATGCGCCCGACCGCGGCCCGGGCCTTCCAGTCGCCGGCGTCAGCGGCGGCGTGCACGCTGTCGAGAGCGGCGTACTGGATGAAATGGATGTCCGGCAACGGCCACGGCTCAGCACCGGTGGCCGCCGGGAGCAGGTGGTCGACCGCGGCGAAAATGCTGCCGCCGTTGGGGTTCCGGTACGACCACAGGTCGACGCCCAGGTGCTTGCCCAGCTGCGCGAGGCGAGTCAGGGCGACCAGGTTGAACGTGTGGTAGTGGTACGTCCGGGTGCGGGTCGATTCCTCGGGCTGACCGCCGTCCGCGGCGATCTGGTGGTCGATCCGGGCTTTGCCGGAGTCGCGCACGATCTGCCGGGCGAGGTCGCGCTGGCCGACGTAGCTCGCGGTCGCCGCGGTGAGCAGGTCGTAGAAGGTGCCGTGGTTGTTGGCCGCCTTGGCCTCGTCGGTGCCGTTCTTGCTGGTGCGCAACCAGGTCAGGAAGTCCGACGACCAGCCGCGGAACGCTTTGCCGTCGGCCTTCGTCCAGCCGGGCGCGCCCGCTTCGAGGATCCGGGCGGCGTCGAGGACCTGGGTGAAGGTGTAGGAGAACTCGATGATGCCGATCCCCCGCCCGTCGGTCTTGCACGGGATGCCCTGCGCGAAGTTCAGGTTCGGGTTCATTTTCGTTGCCGCGTCGAGGAACCACGTGCGCAGGTCGAGCGCGGCGCGCCGGGCGTACTCGGCCTTGCCGGTGTAGTACCAGGCGAGCGAGAGCTGGTAGATCGAGTTGAACGCGACGAGCCGCTCGGCCTTGTCCGGCACGTTCTTCATCTCGGGATTGACCTGGCCGTCGCGGTCGACGTACGGGCAGCCCTGCGGATTTTCCGGCGTTTTCGGCTGGCTGGGCCAGTAGTACGGGGCGAGGCTCAGGTAGTCGTGCTTGTCGCCGCTCGGCGGGACGCGCTCCTTGTCGACGACCGTCCACGGCCCCTTGGTCAGCGCGTCGTCGGCCTGCTTCAGCAGATTGGACAGCGACGTGCGCAGCGTCGGATTCCCGGCCATCAGGCCGATCTTGTTGCCTGCCAGGTGCAGGCCGTCGAGCACCACCGGGTCCGGCACGCAGACGAATGAACACGACCTCGGCGCGGGCGCGGCGGTCGCCGCCCCGGCGGTGGTCGCGAGCAGCCCCGCGACCGTCGCGAGAACCGCCGCGAGACGACGCGGACGGGTAGACCGGAAAGGAGGCAGCACCGCAACTCCGTTCAAGTATATGAATACTCCACAGATATGTGAACTGAGATTGAATAGCCGAACGATCGGGGCCGCGTCAAGGGGATGTCAGGCGGAGAGGCCGCGCCGGACCGGGTTCCGGAGGGTGCCGATGCCCTCGATCATGATGGTGACCTCGTCGTCTTTCTCGAGAGTGACGTCCGGGCCGGGGACGGCTGATGTACCGGTGGCCAGGACGGCGCCGCGCGGGAAAACGTCGCCGCGGTAGAGCCACGACACGAGATCCGCGAGCCTGCGATGGAGCCGTGCGGTGGACGTCTCCCCTGCCCAGCGCAGTTCTCCGGCGCGGCGGATCTCCACGGCGATGCCGAGCGCGTACGGGTCCGGGATGTCTTGCGCGGGCACGATCCACGGCCCGGCGGCACACGAGCCGCGGTACATCTTCGCCTGCGGCAGGTACAGCGGGTTCTCGCCTTCGATGCTGCGCGAACTGACGTCGTTGACGATCGTGTAGCCGACGATCTCCGCGTTCGCGTTGCACACCAACGCTAATTCGGGTTCCGGAACGTCCCAAGTGGAATCTTCCCGGACGCCGATCAGCTCGCCCGGACCACGTACGCGATGTCCGACGCTCTTGAAGAACAGTTCCGGACGCTCCGCCTCGTAGACCCGCGCGTAGACGTCGGCGTCGCCGCTCTCCTCCATCCGCGCCTCGCGCGACACCTCGTAGGTGACTCCGGCGGCCCACACTTCGGTGTCGTCGTCGACCGGCGCTCGCAGCTCTCCTGGTTTTCCCGGCTCCAACTCGACCGCCAAGGCCTCGGCGAAGTCTTCGGCGGACAGGGCCAGCAGAGAGCCGAGCGTGGTGCCGACCGGGAGCGTGCCGGTGGCTTCGCCGTCGGTGACCTGCCAGCCCGCGGCGGTCTTCACTAGGCGGCGCATCAGTGCGAGTCCCTCGGCACGGCGGAACCGCGGGTGCCGTGCAGGAAATCGAAGTCCGCGCCGAGGTGCGCCTGGGTGACGTGCTCGCGGTAGAGCCAGGTGTAGCCGCTGCGGTACGGGCTTTCCGGCGGGACCCACGCCGCGCGGCGGGCAGCGAGTTCGTCGTCGGACACGTGCAGGGTCAGCTCGCGCGCCGGGGTGTCGAGCGTGATCCGGTCGCCGGTGCGGACGAGCGCGAGCGGGCCGCCGACCGCCGATTCCGGGCTCACGTGCAGCACGACCGTGCCGTAGCCGGTGCCGGACATCCGGCCGTCGCAGATCCGGACCACGTCGGTGATCCCCTGCTCGATCAGCTTCTTCGGGACCGGGACATTCGCCACCTCCGGCATGCCCGGGTAGCCCTTCGGGCCCGCGCCGCGGATCACGAGGATCGTGTCCGGGGCGACCGGCAGTTGTGGATCATCGGCGACACGGTGGTAGTCCTCCGCGGTGTCGAAGACGAGCGCCGGGCCGGTGTGCGTGAGCAGTTCTGGAGACGCGGCGGATTGCTTGATCACCGCGCCTTCCGGGGCGAGATTTCCGGTGAGCACAGCGGTTCCGGTGCCCGGGGGCTGGAACGGCGCCTCAACCGCGGTGATGACCTCGTCGTTCCAGCACTCCGCGGTTTCCCTGGGCTTGCCTGCGACCGTGCGGACGTCGGTGTGCAGGAGTCCGGCTTCGGCGAGCCTGCTTAACACCACAGGAATACCTCCCGCGTAACAGAAATCCTCCATGAGGAACCGGCCGGACGGCATCAGGTTCACCAACGTGGGGACCGCCCGGCCGAGTTCGTCGAAGTCGCTCATCGTGAGCGGGACTCCGACGCGCCCGGCCAGCGCGAGCAGGTGCACGATCGCGTTGGTGGACCCGCCGATCGCCGCGTTGACCCGGATCGCGTTCTCGAATGCCGCACGGGTCAGGATTTCCGACGGCCGCAGCTCTTCCTCGACCATCGCGACGATGCGCTGCCCGGCTGATTGCGCGGTCTCGAAGCGCCGAGCGTCGACCGCGGGCCAGGTCGCCGACCCGGGCAACTGCATGCCGAGCGCTTCGGCGAGACAAGCCATCGTCGAGGCGGTGCCCATGGTCATGCAGTGGCCGTTCGAGCGGGCCATGCAGCCTTCGGCGAAGAAGCACTCCTCCTCGGTCATCCGGCCGGCCTTGAGGTCTTCCTCGAACTTCCAGACGTGCGTGCCCGAGCCGACGTCGCCGCCGCGGAACTTGCCGTTGAGCATCGGGCCGCCGGTGACCATCACCGCGGGCAGGTCGACGCTCGCCGCGCCCATCAGCATCGCCGGGGTCGTCTTGTCGCAGCCGGAGAGGAGGACGACGCCGTCGAGCGGGTTGGCGCGGATCAGCTCTTCGACCTCCATCGCCATCAGATTGCGGTAGAGCATCGCGGTCGGCCGCATGAGCGTCTCGCCGGTCGCCATCGTGGGGAACGCGAGCGGGAAACCGCCCGCCTGCCAAACGCCGCGCTTGACCGCCTCGGCCACGCGATCGAGGTGGACGTTGCACGGGGCGAGTTCGGAAGCGCTCACCGCGATCCCGATCACCGGACGCCCGTCGAACACCTCCGGGCCGAAGCCCTGGGACCGCATCCACGACCGGTGGATCATCCCCGCCCGGCCGGACGCCCCGAACCACGCCGCACTGCGCACTCGCCGACTCCCTTCGCTGGAGCCTCCCTCGATACCCGATCGGGCGGATCCTGGCAATCGACTGAGAATTCCGGTGAACCGGACACTTCGCGGGGGTGCCGGGCGTTGGAGGGGGTGAGAGATGTCGCCGGACAACGCGAGGTGTGCGATGAGCCTGATCGGGACCCTGGTCGGGTACGTCCTGACCGTGTTCATCGTGGTGCTGATAGCGCGGATGGTGCTGGACTGGACCCGCGTGGTCGCGACCGGGCCCGCGTGGCTCGGCCAGGCGCGCCGCATCACCCACCGGGCGACCGAACCGGTGATCGCTCCCGTGCGCCGGGTACTGCCGCCGATCCGGGCCGGCGGGATCGGTATCGACCTGGCGTTCACGGTGGTTTTCGTGGCGGCGTTGGTGGTGCGGTCGGTCGCGTTCGCGTTGTGAGGGCTGGGGTCGGGGTGTCAGCGGCGCGGTCGGGTCATTCGCGGCCCGGTCGAGTCATTCGCGGCCCGGTCGAGTTGTGAGCGGCGCGGTCGGGTCGTTTGCGGCGCGGCCGAGTTGCGACTAGTGCGGTCGCGTTGCGAGCGGTGCGCTCGGGTTGAGCAGTGTGTTCAGGCTGCGAGCAGTGCGGTCGCGTTTTGACAGCCCGCCTGCGTTCCGAGGAGCGCGCTCGGGTTGCGAGCGGCACGCTCGGGTTCAGTTGAGCGCTTGCGCTCGCGTGGCAGGGAGCACGGTCGGGTTGTGAGCAGCGCGGTCCCGGCCTGAGGAGCGCGTCCGCGCTGTGAGCCATCCGCTCGTGTCCAGAGGAATGCGCTCGTATCCTGAGCAGCGCGCGGTGCCGTGAGGCCCGGCGAAGAACACCCGGGTCCGACGCAATGTCCACAGTGGAGCGACGCGGGTACTCCTGCGGAAATCAGCAGCACCCGCGTCCAGGCGACCGGCCCCAGTCAGGCCGCGGCGAACGGCTCTGCGGTGATCCCGTCAGCGGTCACCTGGTTCCGGGGCCGTGCCGCGGGGTGGACGGCCAGTTTCGCGGTGCCCGTCTCCCCTGGCCGCTTGCTCCGGATCAGCGGGAGTCGAGCCGGATTTCGCCGGCGCTGGAGTTGACCTCGATGCGGTGAGCGCCGGTCGGCCGGTCCGGGAGGGTGCCGCTTCGTTCGCCGACCGCGGTCTTCGCCGACACCGCGTAGTCCGTGCCCGGAACGGTGAGGGAAACGGCGCCTACGTCGGTCCTGATGGTGGCGTCGGCAGCCGCGCTCAGGGTGATGTCCACTTCGCCGACGGAGGTCACTGCCTTGACTGGCCCGGCGGAGTCCTGAACGGCGACCCGGCCCGCGGACATCGTCAGGTCCAGCGAGCTGACCTTGGCCGCCTCGAATTCGCCGGCTCCCATCTTCCCGGTCACCGCGACGCGGTCGGGCAAGGTGACGGTGTAGGAGACGACGCACTGGGTTCCGCAGGTTCCGTCGAGTTCTAGCGTCGTCCCGGTCAAGTGATGCCAGACGCCCTCCGGTTTCGCCCCCTGGTAATGGATCTCGCGCTCGACAGTGATCGAGTCACGGGCGCCGCCGGAGCGCAGTCGCACGTATCCGGCGGGGCTGTCGATCTTGATCGCCGTCGGCGAACCGGTGAGCGTCGACGTGTCCTTCACGGTGTTCTGCCAAACCCCGACGGTGGTGCCGTCAGGCCCGTCCTGCTGCACGGGGAGCTGGCACGCCGAGACGCTCGCCGCCAGGACACCAGCCGCGACCAACCGACCACTTCGCACGTTTCTCGTCCTCTTCTCTTCGAGCCGGACTTTCACGTTATGGCCGTGATCAGCTTTCGGGCATCAGGGATGACCCGGACCTGGGCCAGGGTTTCCGCCGGAATGCCGAATTCCCGGACGGTCGTTGCGGTGCCTGCAACGGAACGCGTCTCAGGTTGTTCCCTCGTCGAATGCAGGGTTGTTCAGGCCGGAGGAACGGCGCGGTCGGGGTGCTGAGCGTCAGGGCTTTCCGGCGGTGACCGGGGCAGGTTCGTCGTCGGGGCGGCGGCGGGCGGTCCAGCGGTCGTAGCCGCGCAGGAAGAAGCGGTGGGCGGGGCGTTCGACCAAGCGGGTGAGTGCCCAGCCCAAGAGGACGCCGGTGGTGATCATGCCCGCGGTTTGCAGCAGCGGGTCGAGGCCGAGGCCGGACAGCCAGTGCAGCACGAGGTAGCCGATGGCCTGGTGGATCAGGAAGACGCCGTAGGAGACGCCGGCGAACCAGGTGATCGCGCGCTGGGCGAACGGCGGAAGGAAGCGGTTCCAGTCCGGGCCTGCCGCGGCCAGCGAGATCAGCGCGATGCCGATCGCGATGCCGATCGTCGAGCCCCATTCGACGTGGATTCCAGTGGGGGTGACGGTCGCGCCGTGCAGGGCGTGCGCGGTGACGCAGAGGACTTCCAGCAGCACGAACTCCGTCGTGGACACGCGTTTCGTCGTCCAGAGCCGGACCGCGATGCCGGCGACGAAGAGGTGCCAGCGGTGGAAGCCGAAGCCGTCGACGATGACGCGGTACCACTCGGGCGGGCCAGCGATGCGCAGCGGCCATTGCGCGAGCGGGACCAGCAAGGCGGTCCACATGACGACGCGGAACCTGCGGCCGTGGCCCCAACTGCTCCGGAAGAGCAGCGCGGCGACGGTGAACGCCATGAGCTGGAGGGGAATCGTCCAGTGGGAGCCGTCGAGGAAGGGGTGCTCGGCGGGTTTCCAGTTCCAGAGCATCAGGAGGTTGCCGACGAGGTCGCCGAACCGCGGACTGAACCAGCCGGGCGGCGAGAGGTACCGAAGCGCGAAGTAGATCACCACGACGGCCGCGAGAAACGGCGGCAGCAACCGCGCGATCCGGCCCCACCAGTACCGCCCGAGCGACCCGCGCCCGATCGTGACGGCGGCGAAGTACGCGGAAATCACGAGCAGCAGGCTCGCCCCGACCTGGTGCGGGAACACGAACCGCCGCGGCCCCAGTTCGGGGTGCACGACGACGCTCATGAAGGTCGCGTGGTACAGCAGCACCAGCACGACGCACCCACCGCGCACGAGGTCCCAGCTGATCCGCCGGTTCCCCGAAGACACGCTCACCGGACGGAACGAGGACACGCGCGCCACCGTAACTGGTGAGGTTTACGAGGCGGGGAGCGACCCTGGGGCGTGTCGGGCGGGCATTTCCGGTACAGGGGCTCGGGTTCGCGGTGCGAGGGCGGGGTTGTTCCGGGGAAATCTGTGGTGGCGGAGGGGTTTCCGGCTGGGGCGGCTGACGGGGCGGGCTGTCGCTGGGTGATGCGGGGTTCCGGTGAGTGAGAGGTTTTGGGTTGCGGGCAAGCAGGATTCACCCGTTGGATGTGACGGACAAATGCTTGCTTGGTTCGGTGGGCAGTGGCGGCGGGATGGCGGGGCGGAAGTGTCGGCGGGGCGGCGGCAGGGCGGCAGGGCGGCAGGGCGGCAGGGCGGCAGGGCGGCAGGGCGGCAGGGCGGCAGGGCGGCAGGGCGGCAGGGCGGCAGGGCGGCAGGGAATGATCCGCCTTGCGGCTGAATCGGTCTTGTGGGTGGTCGTGGACTGGCCGCGT
>NZ_JBHZAG010000030.1:0-666 GCF_042754125.1 Amycolatopsis sp. NPDC059235 | reverse complement strand
TGCGGGGTTGCGGGGTTGCGGGGTTGCGGGGTTGCGGGGTTGCGGGGTTGCGGGGTTGCGGGGTTGCGGGGTTGCGGGGTTGCGGGGTTGCGGGGTTGCGGGGAGGCAGTATCGGGTGGGTCGCCGGGCGCGGGTGCTTTGGGGCGGCCCACGAGTCGCGGGCACCGTCGACCGGAAGCCGCTGTGGCCAGGGCGTGGCCGCAGCGAGCGAGTGTGCGGACGCCGTCAGCGCAAGCCGCCTTGCGGCGGATCTCGGCGGGCGGGCTCGGGCAGCGTCCGCCCGGCCGATCGCCGACCTCCTCAGCGACGCCTCAGCAGGCTCGGCAGGCTCGGCAGGCTCGGATAGCCGAACCAGGGCCCGGCGCGCCGTGCCGACCAGTTCGACCGGGCGGGTCCGGCCTTCGGATGCCGGTCGAGCCGCGCTGACGCATTGCCCTGACCCGCCCGGCTCGAGCCCTCGGCAGGCTCAAGCCGACCAACCCGGCTTATCCGGCCCGCCCGGCTTCTGACTCCCCGTACCCGGCCTGCTGGGCACGCGACCCGCCCTCTTGCACGCGGAACGCCCGGCTCCCGGCTCCCGGCTCCCGGCTCCCGGCTCCCGGCTCCCGGCTCCCGGCTCCCGGCTCCCGGCTCCCGGCTCCCGGCTCCCGGCTCCCGGCTCCCGGC
>NZ_JBHZAG010000029.1:0-100511 GCF_042754125.1 Amycolatopsis sp. NPDC059235 | reverse complement strand
TCTTTGACCCGGGGGGGCCGCCCCCCCCGGTACCCCCTGGGTGCCTCCGGGGGGGTTGGGGTGTTGGTTTTTGTTGTTAAAAAATTATTTGTGGTCAACTACACGCGGCGTGGTCCCTGAGGGCCTCGCCGCTTTTCGTGTTTGGTTGGTTACGCCAGGGCGGTTTCCACTGGGGTGTGGGGGAGGTTGTGGGCGGTGGCGACGGGGGCGTTGGTCAGGGCGCCTGCGTGGGTGTTGAGGCCCAGGGCCAGGGAGGGGTCTGCCGCCAAGGCCTGCTTCCAGCCCTTGTCTGCCAACTGCACTGCGTAGGGGAGGGTCACGTTGGTGAGGCCGTAGGTGCTCGTGCGCGGGACTGCGCCGGGCATGTTGGCCACGCAGTAGAAGACCGAGTTGTGGACCGTGTAGGTCGGGTCGTCGTGCGTGGTGGGGCGCGAGTCGGCGAAGCAGCCGCCCTGGTCGATGGCGATGTCTACCAGGACGCTGCCCGGCTTCATGCGGGAGACCAGGTCGTTGGAGACCAGCTTGGGGGCCTTGGCACCGGGGACCAGGACCGCGCCGATGACCAGGTCTGCTTCCAGGACCGACTCTTCGACCGACAGGCGGTTCGAGGTGACGGTGCGGATGCGGCCGCCGAAGTCGTTGTCGATCTGGCGGAGGCGGTCGACGTTGGTGTCGAGGATTTCCACGTCGGAGCCGAGGCCCAGTGCGACGCGGGCGGCGTTGAGCCCGGCGACGCCGCCGCCGATGACGACCACGCGGGCCGGGTGCACGCCGGGGATGCCGCCGGGCAGAACGCCGCGGCCGCCGCTCGGCTTCATCAGGGCGTACGCGCCGACCTGCGGGGCCAGCCGGCCCGCGACCTCGGACATCGGGGCCAGCAGCGGCAGCGCGCCGTTCGGCTTCTGCACCGTCTCGTAGGCGATCGCGGTGGTGCCCGCGGCCAGCAGCGCGTCGGTCAGCGGACGGTCCGCGGCGATGTGCAGGTAGGTGAACAGCACCAGATCCTTGCGCAGGCGCGGGTACTCCTCGGCGATCGGCTCCTTCACCTTCAGCACGAGTTCGCCCTCGGACCACGTCTCTTCCGCCGTGGCGAGCACCTTCGCGCCCGCGGCGACGTACTCCTCGTCCGTGATGGACGACCCGGTCCCGGCACCCGTCTCGACGAAGACGTCGTGCCCGCGACCGACCAGTTCGTGCACGCCGGCCGGGGTCAAGGCGACCCGGTACTCGTGCTTCTTGATCTCACGGGGAACGGCGATGCGCACTGCTTGCCTCCTGGCGGCGGTTCTGGCGAAGGTGTTGCCACTCACGGTGATCTACCCGGACGGCGGTGTCATCATCCCGTCGCCACAGTCTTGCGCCGGGTCAGTAGTGCTGCCAGGACAACGCACTTGACCTCGACCGCACTTGAGGTAGTTGGCTGGCTCATGGCGGAGACTCGAGGAAGGGCTTACATGCGAGCGGTGTGGCTGCGGGAGTTCGGCGGGCCGGCGGTACTGGAGGCGGGGGACGCCCCCGATCCGGCTCCCGGGCCGGGGCAGGTGCTGATCGAGGTGGCGTTCGCCAACGTCACCTTCGTGGAAACGCAGTTCAGGGCGACCGGCACCGGGCCGTTCGCGGGCGCGCTGCCGATGGTGCCCGGCAACGGCGTCGGGGGCGTGATCAGCCGTGCCGGGGAGGGCGTGAACCCGGCGCTGATCGGAAAACGCGTGGTGACGTCGACCGGCGGCAGCGGCGGTTACGCCCAGCGCGTGGTCGTGGACGCGGAGTTGGTGTTCCCGGTGCCGCACGCGCTCAGCCTCGACGCGGCCGTCGCGCTGCTGGCCGACGGCCGCACGGCGACCGGGTTGGTGCACGCGACCGCGGTGGCGCCAGGGGAACGGGTGCTCGTCGAGGCTGCCGCAGGAGGGGTCGGCAGCCTCTTGGTGCAGTTGGCGAAGGCTGCGGGCGCGGAGGTCGTGGCGGCTGCGGGCGGGGCGGAAAAGGTTGCCCGTGCTCGGGAATTGGGCGCGGACTTGGCCGTCGACTACACCGATCCGGAGTGGACTGCGTTGGCTGGGGAGGTGGATGTGGTGTTCGACGGTGTGGGAGGTGCTGTTGGTACGGCGGCGTTCTCTCTGGTGCGGCCTGGCGGGCGGATGGCGATGTACGGGTTGGCAAGCGGTTCGTGGGCTGAAGTGTCCGAAGAGGACGCTGCGGCGCGGGGCGTGAAGCTGGTCCGGTCGATCGGTGATGCGGCGGCGATGCGCGGGTACACGGAATCGGCGCTGGAGGCGGCTGCGGCTGGGCAGCTCACTCCGGTGATCGGGCAGCGGTTTCCGTTGGAGCGGGCGGCTGATGCGCACGCGGCGATCGAATCTCGGGGGACGATCGGGAAGACGTTGTTGATCGCGTGAGGGACTTCGACGTCGACAGTTTCCTCGCGCAGCCCCTGACCGCCCGGGTCGCGACCGCGGGTCCGACGGTCCGGCCTGCCTGGTATCTCTGGGAGGACGGCGCGTTCTGGATCCTCAGCGGCCCGTGGTCGCGGCTGCCCGACCGGGTGCGTGCGGAGCCGCGGATCGCGGTGACGGTGGACGTCTGCGACCTCGAGACCGGCTTGGTGCGTCAGGTGATCGCGCGCGGACCGGCCGGGATCGAGCCGTTCGACGTCCCCCGGGGACGCCGGAAACTGGCGCGGTATCTGGGCCCGGACGAGTCCGCGTGGGATCCGCGGTTCCGCGCGTATCTGCTGGACGACCCGGCCGAGCGCGGCACGGTGTGGATCCGGATGCGGCCGGAATCGTTGCGGGCCAACGATCTCAGCTACCAAGCCAGCACCGTCAGCTCCAGCGGAGCGCGATCAGCTGGGTGAGCAACGCGAGCCGGACGTCGGGGTCGTCCAGGTTCAGCGGGACCAGTTCCAGCAGCCGTTTCATCCGGTATCGCAACGTGTTCGGGTGAATTCGCAGCCGTTCCGCGGCGGCGCGGGGGTCGCCGGGATGGCGCAGCCACTCGTAGAGCGTGTCGACGTACCCGGCGTTGCTCGTCTCGTCGTGCGCGCGCAGTACGCCGAGCGGGCCGAGTTCCGACACCTGCGCCGCCGCTGCTCCGGCGGCGGCGCGGTGCAGGACCAGCGCGGTCCACGCTTCGTCGTACGCCACGACGCGGCCCTCGACCAGTCCTGCCCGCAGCAGGCCCAGTGCTTCGTCCGCTTGGGCACGCGACGCGGCCAGCGCGGTCGGATCGCCCGGGGCACCCGCGGCCGCGCGAGGCAGTCCGCCTCGGCGGGAAGCGGGTTGGGCGAGCAGCGCCTCCCGCAGTTCCGGCCAGCCGCCCTCGCCGGTGCGGTCCGGGACCACGACGTACAGCAATCCGCCCAGTTCAGCGGCGACCGGACGGCGTCCGAAGCCCTGCGAAATCCGTTCCAGCAAAGCCAGCAACAGACCTTCGGCGTCCCGGCTGTCGCCGCCGCTGACGTCCACGACGACGACTCGGTGCGGCTCGTCAGACAGATCCAGTTCGGCGACCACCCGGCGTGGCGGGACCTGTCCTTCCAAGACCGCGCGCAGCAATTCGGCCGAAGCTCTCCGTTGGGCATCCGTGTGCGCGCGCCGTCGCAGGAGATGCAGCGCGACCACCGGAGCGGCGTCGGCGAAAGCCGCTGCGCGTTCCTCGGAAACCGGACCGGGCACGACGGCCCACATCGAACCCAGCAGTTCGCCGCCCATCCGGATCGGCACGATCAGCCGCGGCAGGGTGCCGTCGCGCTGGGCGGGCACGAAAATCGTTTGCCGGCCACGGGAAAGTTCGCGGAAAACGCCGCGGGAGCGGAACCTGGCCAGTACGTCGTCCGGGATGCGGCGGCCCATGATCGTCGCGACGCGCGCCGGGTCGGTGAGGTCCTGGCGCGCGGAGTAGGCGAGGACGCGCGAGTTGGTGTCCTCGATCGTCACCGACGCGTCGACCACCGCGGCCACGGCGTCGGCGAGCCGGAAAAGGTCGCCGGAACCCGGATCGCCGCCCTCTTCGAGCGCTTCGGATTCGTCGGCGAGCGCGTCCAGAACTGTGCGCAACAGCCAGACCAGCTGGGCCCAGGACGTCGCCGCGTGCACCTGGATCAAGGCGATCCCGGCCGACTTCGCCGCGCGCCGCACCGACTGTTTCGCGGCCAACGGCGGTTTCAGCAGCACCGCCGCCGCGCCCCGCCCGGCGCTCACCCGGACGAGCTCCGCGGCGTCGGCCGACTCGATCGTGGCGACGCCGAGCACCAGGTCACCCGCGGCGATGGCGGACTCCGCACCCGGCTCAGCGATCACCACGTCGCCGACCGCGGGACAGCCTTCGGGCACGAGCAGCGCGTGGAGCAGCGTGGGACCGACCCGGTCCACGACGCTGCGCACCGAAACCACAGCTACCTCCAGCGCTTCTGACGTTCTTGCTGGAACGGTAGAAGACTGTGCCGGTTTCGCCACCCGCGGCACTAGTTAGCGCGACCGACCTTCGGCCACGGCTTGAAGTAAGACACCAGCGTCGCCCCCAGCAGCAGCGTCAGCCCGACGCTCATCGCCCCCGTGCCCGCCACCGCGCTCGCCCCGACGATCTCGCCTCGCGAAGCCTGCTCGCCGTGCGCGACGAACGACGGGACCACCAGCAGGTTTCCGCCGCCAAACAGCGCGAGCGTCGCCAGCAGTTTCCACAGCACCCAGTGGTAGCGCACCAGCTTCCACTTCGTCCCGAGTCCGAGCACGACACCGGTCGCCAGCGCGAGCAGGCTGGCCGGGAAGTAGAGCGTGCCGGCCAGAATTCCGGCGATGACGTTCGCGCTGCGCGTGGTCACCGGGTCGAAGCCGGCGATCGCGAGAATGCTGCAGATCAGCACCGCGAGTTCGGCTCCGATCCAGCCGACCGACGTGACGACGTGGCCGAACAGGAACCACTTCCGGGTCGCCGGGCGCATTCTCCAGTCCATGCGCCTGAGGGTGCGCTGTACCCCGCTGTCGCGTCGTCCGTCAGCGCTCGGCACTTGTTCATACGTACGGGTGCGTAGGACTCTCATCTCGTGAGAGCAGTTGGGCGGTTCGTCCGGCCTGGTTAGCGTCGGCGCCCAGCCGACCCGATCCCGACCGCTAGGAGCGAGCACATGCCGGAAGACACCACGAGCTGGTCCTTCGAGACCAAGCAGATCCACGCGGGGGCGGCGCCCGACCCGGCCACCGGCGCTCGCGCCACGCCGATCTACCAGACCACCTCGTACGTCTTCCGCGACACCCAGCACGGGGCGGATCTCTTCAGCCTCGCCGAGCCCGGCCACATCTACACGCGGATCAACAACCCGACCCAGGACGTGCTGGAGCAGCGTGTCGCCACGCTCGAAGGCGGCGTCGCCGGTCTCGCGTTCGCCTCCGGTTCGGCGGCGGTCACCGCGGCGATCCTGAACCTGGCCAACTCTGGCGACCACCTCGTCACCAGCCCGTCGCTGTACGGCGGCACCTACAACCTGTTCCACTACACGCTGCCGAAGCTCGGCATCGAGGTCACCTTCATCGACGACCAGGACGACGCTGAGCAGTGGCGGGCCGCGGTCCGGCCGAACACCAAGCTGTTCTTCGCCGAGACGCTGGCCAACCCGAGCAGCGCCGTCCTCGACATTCGCAAGGTCGCCGACCTGGCGCACGAAGCCGGGGTCCCGCTGGTCGTGGACAACACCGTGCCGACGCCGTACCTGGTTCGCCCGATCGAGCACGGTGCCGACATCGTCGTGCACTCCGCGACGAAGTACCTCGGCGGCCACGGCACGACGGTCGCCGGCGTGCTGGTCGACGGCGGCACATTCGACTTCGGCAAGGACCCGTCCCGTTTCCCGGGCTTCAATGAGCCCGACCCGAGCTACCACGGTCTCAAGTACTGGGAGGCGCTCGGCCCGGGTGCGTTCGCGGCCAAGGCCCGCGTGCAGATCCTGCGCGACACCGGCGCGGCGATCGCCCCGCTGAACAGCTTCCTCATCCTGCAGGGCATCGAAACGCTGTCGCTGCGCGTGGAGCGGCACTCCACCAACGCGCTAGCCCTCGCGGAATGGCTGGAGGAGCGCGACGAGGTCGAGAAGGTGTACTACGCCGGACTGCCGTCGAGCCCGTACCACGCGGCGGCGCAGAAGTACCTGCCGCGCGGCGCTGGCGCGGTGCTGTCTTTCGAGCTGCGCGGCGGCGTCGAGGCGGGCCGGAAGTTCGTCGACGGCACCGAATTGCACAGCCAGCTGGTGAACCTCGGCGACGTGCGCAGCCTGATCGTGCACCCGGCGTCGACCACGCACAGCCAGCTCGGCCCCGAGGAGCAGGTCGCCGCCGGCGTCACGCCGGGTCTCGTGCGGCTCGCGGTCGGGCTGGAAGGAATCGAGGACCTGAAGGCCGACCTCGAGGCAGGCTTCCGGGCTGCCAAGGCGGCGCTGTGACCGATCCCGGCGCGAGTCTTCCGCCCGTCACCGGCGCGTGGCGGGCGGGGGACCCACCCGGCGGACGGCACTGGTTCACCGGCCCCGGCGCACTCGCGCTGGAGGCCGGCGCCAGCCTGCCCAGCTACACCCTCGCGTTCGAAACGTGGGGAACGCTCAACTCCGACGGGTCCAACGCCGTCCTGATCGAGCACGCGCTCACCGGCGACAGCCACGCCGCGGGCCCCGCCGAACCCGGGCATCCGAGTCCCGGATGGTGGGACGGACTGATCGGTCCCGGCAAGGCTTTCGACACCCGCGAGCTGTTCGTCGTGGCCCCTAACGTCCTCGGCGGCTGTCAGGGGTCGACAGGCCCGTCGTCGCCTTCCCCGGACGGCGAGGCGTGGGGCAGCCGATTCCCGGCGCTGACCGTTCGAGACCAGGTCAACGCCGAAGCGGCACTCGCGGACGCACTCGGCATCGAACGCTGGGCCGCCGTCGCGGGCGGTTCGATGGGCGGGATGCGGGCTCTCGAATGGGCCGTAACTCAACCCGATCGGGTTGCCTCCGCGCTCGTTCTCGCCTCGACAGCTCGTGCGTCAGCCGAGCAAATCGCTTGGGCGGCACCTCAACTGCACGCGATCCGAGGCGACCTGGCCTGGCACGGCGGTGACTACTACTCCGCCGCCGAAGGCCCTTACCGCGGATTGGGCGTGGCCCGGCGGATCGCGCACGTCACTTACCGCTGCGAACCCGAACTGGAGACGCGTTTCGGGAACCGGCCGCAGCAGGACGAAGATCCGCTGGCCGGCGGCCGCTTCGCCGTCGAGTCCTATCTGGACCATCACGCGGACAAGCTCGTCCACCGCTTCGACGCGGGTTCCTACGTGGTGCTCACCGAATCCATGAACACCCACGACGTCGGCCGCGGCCGGGGCGGGGTCGCCGCCGCGCTGGGCCGGGTGACCGCGCGAACGGTGGTCGCCGCCGTGGACAGCGACCGGCTTTATCCGTCGTATCAGTCGCACGAGATCGCCGCGGCGGTCGGCGGCGAGGCCACGGTGCTGACTTCGCCGTACGGCCACGACTCGTTCCTCATCGAGACCGAGCAGATCTCCGCGCTGGTCAAGACTTTGCTGGGCTGAACGCCGGAAAGGCCGCCTCGGGCGAACTCGAGGCGGCCTTCCCGAATTTCGCCGAACGTCAGCCGATCGCCGAGGTCAGCGGCGCGTAGTAGCCGCCCCGCTGCCCGGCGGCAGTCGGGTGGTACGACTCGTCCACCGGCCAGGTCAAGCTGTGCAGGTAGTCGCTGGCCGCCGAGCAGATGTTGTGCCCCACGAACGCGGACCGGACGTCCACGAACTTCCCGCCGGCCGCCGAAACCCGCGACGACACCACCGACGCGAGCGTGTCCGCCCCGGAGTTGATCGCCGTCCGTTTCGTGTCGCTCAAGCCGACACTGCACGATCCGGGCACGGTGTAGAACCGCGGGTAGGACAGCACGACCAGCTGCGCCCCGGGCGCCTTGCTCTTGGCCGCCGAGTACACCTTGTCCAGCAGCCCGGACAGGGTGTTCTGGACGTACGTCTTGGCGGTGTTGACCCGGTCCACGCAGGTCTGGTCGCTTCCCAGCGTGCAGGTCTTGATCACGTCGGTGAAGCCGGCGTCGTTGCCGCCGACGGTGAGCGTGATCAAGGTGGCGTTGGACGGCATCGAGCTGATCTGGTTCAGCACGTCGCCGGTCTTCGCGCCCGAGCAGGCGAGGAAGGTGAAAT
Organism: Amycolatopsis sp. NPDC059235; assembly: GCF_042754125.1. Classification (NCBI taxonomy): domain Bacteria; kingdom Bacillati; phylum Actinomycetota; class Actinomycetes; order Pseudonocardiales; family Pseudonocardiaceae; genus Amycolatopsis; species Amycolatopsis sp. NPDC059235. The sequence goes on along the minus strand of NZ_JBHZAG010000029.1, from coordinate 92,327 downwards.
TGGTGCCGGAGTGGGCGTTGGCCCACAGCTGGCCGTACGCGTTGGCACTGCGTTTGCAGCTGCCGGAATCTCCGTAGCTCCCGGCGCCCACTCCGGCGGAGTAGGAGTCGCCGAGCGCGACGTAGTTTTGCGACGCAGCGCTCGCGCCGGTGGCGAAGCCGAGCGAGGCAGCGAGAGCGACCCCCAGGGCCGCGCACATCCGAAGGACGCGTCGTGATGGTTGACGGGTGGTTGCAGCCATAGGTCACTCCTGTCGTGACAGCTTGACGCGGTAAAGCTTTACCAGGTGCAATCCCCACGAGACACCCCTCAAATCCGGGTGCCTCCACTTGGCCCAGGCAGGAAGTAGCACCGGAAGTTAGCGCTCGCTAACCGCGGGACCTACTATGTGCGGATGTCGGCGAATTCCCTCCCACTGGTGAACGGCGCGAAGCCGAACAGACGGGAACAGATCCTCACCGCCGCCGCCGAGCTGTTCGCCCACCACGGTTTCCACGGCGTCGGCATCGACGACATCGGCGCGGCCGTCGGCATCTCCGGTCCCGCGCTGTACCGGCATTTCCGCAGCAAGGACGCGATTCTCGGGGAAATGCTCAACTCGATCAGCCACTACCTGCTCGAAGGCGGCACCAAGCGCGCCGCGGCGGGCGGCACCCCGGACGAACTGCTGGCCGCGCTCGTCCGGTTCCACGTCGACTTCGCCCTCGACCACCCGGCGCTCATCACCGTGCAGGAGCGCAATCTCGCGAATCTCACCGACGGTGACCGCAAGCAGGTGCGCGCGCTTCAGCGGCAGTACGTCGAGGTGTGGGTGCGGGCGATTCGCGAAGCTGTGCCCGGCCTCGGCGAACGCCAGGCGCGGTCGGCGGCACACGCCGTGTTCGGCTTGATCAACTCGACGCCCTACAACCGCCATCTCGGTGACGGCGCCCTCGCCGATCTGCTGTGCCGTCTCGCGCTGGGCGCCCTTTCCGCGGCGGGCTGAGGCCGCGATCCGGGGTATCCCGCCGACCGCCGGTCTGGTGTTTGATAGGCACGTGACCGCGGACCGGAGCGAGGGCGAGCAGCGGCTCGTCGAGAAGGCACAGCGCGCGCTCGTCGCCATCAGCCTTGGCGAGGACACGGAGGCGCTGGAAGAGGTCACGCCCTCGTCGCAGGAGCCGGGCGAACGCGACGAGGAGACGAAAGAGCTGATGCTGCTGCTCTTCGGCGAATGCAGCGCGATGGTGTCCACGCTCGGCGACGGCGGCACCGCCCCGGTCAAGGTGCAGGTTTTCGACGAGGCGGGCGAAGAGGTTTCGATCGACCAGGCCGATCCGCCGGTCCGCACCGCCGTCCGCACGCTGCTCGCCGAGGTGCACGGCAATACCGCCGCCGCCCGCGAACAGGTCGAGATCGCGTTGGCGAGCGCCGCTCCGAACGAAGTGGACAGTCTCCTGCTGCAGGCGCTGCGCTGGACGATCCGGCTGTCGGTCGAATGCCTCGAACGGGATCTGCCGGTGGCCGGCTGGATCTCCGACGCCGTCGCGGGCTGACCGCTGCCTTCCCTTCACTCACTCGTGGCCGCCCCAATGTGGCATTGGGTGCGTCAGGCGCACCGAACGCCACATTGGGTGCGTCACATGCACCCAATGCCACATTGGGGCGCTGTGGGCTGGACTGGACAGCGGGGTTAACGGCCACTAACATCGGGTCCGGAGTTAACGACCGCTAACGTCTCGACGGAGAGCCATGGACACGCCGGTACTGCGCAGTTCCGCGGATCCGAACAGCGACACCTTCACCCGTAGCGTCACCTCGCACGGCGAATTGGTCGAGGATCTGCACAAGCGGCTCGCCGCCGCCCGGCTCGGCGGGCCGGAGAAGTCGCGCGCCCGCCATGTGGAACGCGGCAAGCTGCTGCCGCGCGACCGGGTGGACGCGCTGCTGGACCCGGGATCGCCGTTCCTTGAGCTTTCCCCGCTCGCCGCGACCGGGCTGTACGACGACGAGGCCCCGTCCGCGGGCATCATCACCGGGATCGGGCGCGTCTCCGGCCGCGAATGCGTGATCGTCGCCAACGACGCCACGGTCAAGGGCGGCACGTACTACCCGCTGACGGTGAAGAAGCACCTGCGGGCGCAGGAAGTCGCGCTGCACAACAACTTGCCGTGCATTTACCTGGTCGACTCCGGAGGCGCGTTCCTGCCGCGCCAAGACGAGGTCTTCCCGGACCGCGAGCACTTCGGCCGGATCTTCTACAACCAGGCCACCATGTCCGCGCGCGGCATCCCGCAGATCGCCGCCGTGCTCGGCTCGTGCACCGCAGGCGGCGCGTACGTCCCGGCGATGAGCGACGAAGCGGTCATCGTGCGCAATCAGGGCACCATTTTCCTTGGCGGCCCGCCGCTGGTGAAGGCCGCGACCGGCGAGGTCGTCACCGCTGAGGAGCTGGGCGGCGGCGACGTGCACGCCCGCCAGTCCGGTGTCACCGACCATCTCGCGGACGACGACGCGCACGCGCTGCGCATCGTCCGCGACATCGTCTCCACCCTCGGCCCGCGCACGCCGCGGCCGTGGGACGTCAAGGCGATCGAGCCGCCCGCGGCGGACGAACGCGAGCTGTACGGCGTGGTGCCGACGGATTCGCGCACCCCGTACGACGTGCGCGAGGTCATCGCCCGCGTCGTCGACGGCAGCCGGTTCGCGGAGTTCAAAAAGGAATACGGCTCGACGCTGGTCACCGGCTTCGCGCACATCCACGGCCACCCGGTCGGCATCATCGCGAACAACGGCGTGCTGTTCGCCGAGTCCGCGATGAAGGGCGCGCACTTCATCGAACTGTGCGACCGGCGCTCGATCCCGTTGGTATTCCTGCAGAACATCACCGGCTTCATGGTCGGGCGCGCGTACGAGGCGGGCGGCATCGCCAAGCACGGCGCGAAAATGGTCACCGCGGTGGCGTGCGCGCGGGTGCCGAAGTTCACCGTGATCATCGGCGGTTCCTTCGGCGCGGGCAACTACTCCATGTGCGGCCGGGCGTATTCGCCGCGGTTCCTCTGGATGTGGCCGAACGCGCGGATTTCCGTGATGGGCGGCGAGCAGGCAGCATCGGTGTTGTCGACGGTGCGCCGCGACGCGATCGAGGGCCGCGGCGGCGAATGGTCCACTGAGGACGAAGAGACCTTCAAGGACCCGATCCGCGAGCAGTACGAGGAACAGGGCAGCCCGTACTACTCCACCGCGCGGCTGTGGGACGACGGCGTGATCGACCCGGCGGACACCCGCACGGTGCTCGGGCTCGCGCTGTCGGCCGCGGCCAACGCGCCCTTGCCCGAGGTCAACTACGGCGTCTTCCGGATGTGATGAGCGTGTTCGACACTGTTCTGGTTGCCAACCGCGGGGAGATCGCGGTTCGCGTGATCCGGTCGCTGCGTGCGCTCGGGATCCGTTCGGTCGCGGTGTACAGCGACGCGGACGCCGACGCCCGACACGTGCGCGAGGCCGACACCGCGGTGCGCCTCGGCCCGGCCGAAGCAGCGAAGAGCTACCTGTCGATTCCGGCGATTGTCGCGGCGGCAACGGAAACCGGCGCGCAGGCGGTGCATCCCGGCTATGGTTTCCTCGCCGAGAACACCGCGTTCGCGCGGGCTTGCGCGGAGGCCGGGCTGGTGTTCATCGGCCCGCCGCCGGAAGCGATCGACAAGATGGGCGACAAGATCCGGGCGAAGGCCACGGTGTCCGCGGCCGGTGTTCCGGTGGTGCCCGGTGCGTCCGATGTGGACATTCCGGAGGGCGGGTTTGCCGAAGCGGCGGCGAAAGTCGGCTATCCGTTGCTGCTGAAGCCGTCCGCGGGCGGTGGCGGCAAGGGCATGCGCCTGGTGCACGAAGAGTCCGAACTGGACGCTGCGATCGAGTCCGCGCGCAGGGAAGCGAAGAGTTCTTTCGGTGACGACACGTTGCTGATGGAGCGGTTCGTCACCACGCCGCGGCACATCGAGATCCAGGTGCTGGCCGACACACACGGCACCGTGCTGCACCTCGGCGAACGCGAGTGCAGCCTGCAGCGACGGCACCAGAAGATCATCGAGGAAGCGCCGTCGGTGCTCCTGGACGAAGCCACGCGGGCGAAAATGGGCGCGGCGGCCGCGGAAGCCGCGCGGTCGGTCGGCTACGTCGGCGCGGGCACGGTCGAGTTCATCATGTCCGCGCACAACCCGGACGAGTTCTTCTTCATGGAGATGAACACCCGGCTGCAGGTGGAGCACCCGGTTACCGAGATGGTGACCGGACTCGACCTGGTGTCCTGGCAGGTGCGGGTGGCGGCAGGGGAGCCACTCGGACTGACGCAGGACGACGTGCGCCTCGACGGGCACGCGGTCGAAGCCCGGGTCTACGCCGAGGATCCGGCGCGCGGTTTCATCCCGACCGGCGGCACGGTGCTGGCCGTGCACGAGCCCTCCGGCGACGGCGTGCGAGTGGACTCGTGGATGTCGGTCGGCGCGGTGGTCGGGTCGAATTACGACCCGATGCTGGCGAAGATCATCGCGCACGGACCGGACCGGGCGTCGGCGCTGCAGAAGCTGGACCGAGCGCTGGCCGACACCGCGTTGCTCGGCCTCGGCACGAACATCGCGTTCCTGCGCGGTTTGCTGGCCGACGAGGACGTGCGCGCCGGAAAGCTGGACACCGAACTGGTGGACCGGCGACTGTCCGAATTGGTCTCTTCGGAAGTCCCGGCCGGGTTTTTCGTCGCCGCGGCCATGGATCGGCTGATTTCGCTGCAGCCGACGGGCGCGGTCGTGGACCCGTGGGACATCCCGAACGGCTGGCGGCTCAGCGGTCCAGGCGGGATCACTTTCCGCTTGCGGACTGGGGAAAACCAGGCCGTCGTACGGGTCGAGGGCACGCCGTCGGACGCTTCGGTGCAGGTGGACGACGCGGAGCCGGTGCGCGTTTCCGCCCGCCGCGAGGGCGATCTGCTCGAAGTACGCCAGGCCAACGGCGTGGAGCGGTATCGCTGCGCCGAAGGTCCACAACGGACAGTGTGGCTGGCCCGCGAAGGCCAGTCGTTCGCGTTCGCCGACCAGGAATTCACGCTCTCCGCGCGCGGCGAGGCGGCGGGCGCTGGTCCGGTGAAGAGCCCGATGCCGGGAACGGTGCTGGTGGTGAAGGCGGCCGAAGGCGACGTGGTGAGCGCGGGGACGCCGCTGCTCGTCGTCGAGGCGATGAAGATGGAGCACACCGTGACCGCGCCGATCGACGGTGTGGTGACTGAGCTTTCGGTGCGGGTCGGCCAGCAGGTCGCGCTCGACGAGACGCTTGCCGTCGTGAGCGCAGCAGAGGAGAAGCAGTGATCGACTTCCGGCTGGACGAGGAATACGAGGCGCTCCGCAAGACGGTCGAGGACTTCGCGCAGGCGGAGGTCGCGCCGGTGATCGGCCCGCTGTACGAGAAGGAAGAATTCCCGTACGAGCTGGTCGCCAAGATGGGCGAGATGGGCCTGTTCGGCCTGCCGTTCCCGGAGGAATTCGGCGGCATGGGCGGGGACTACTTCGCGCTGTGCCTCGCGCTGGAGGAGTTGGCGCGGGTCGATTCCTCGGTCGCGATCACGCTGGAGGCGGGGGTTTCGCTCGGCGCGATGCCCATCTACCGCTTCGGCACCCAGGAGCAGAAGGAAACCTGGCTGCCCATGCTGACCACGGCCGAGGCGCTCGGCGGATTCGGGCTCACCGAACCTGGCGGCGGCTCCGACGCCGGGGCCACCCGCACGCGCGCCCGGCTCGACGGCGACGAGTGGATCATCAACGGCAGCAAGGCGTTCATCACCAACTCCGGCACCGACATCACGAAGCTGGTCACCGTCACCGCGGTCACCGACGTGATGGAGAACGGCCGCAAGGAGATCTCGGCGATCATCGTCCCGTCCGGCACCCCGGGCTTCGCGGTGGCCCCGAAGTACTCGAAGGTCGGCTGGAACTGCTCGGACACCCATGAACTGTCCTTTTCGGACGTCCGGGTGCCCGCCGAGAACCTGGTCGGCAAGCGGGGCCGCGGCTACGCCCAGTTCCTGTCCATTTTGGACGAAGGGCGGGTGGCGATCGCGGCGCTGAGCGTGGGTCTCGCGCAGGGCTGCGTGGACGAATGCCTGAAGTACGCGAAGGACCGCGTCGCGTTCGGCCACCGGATCGGCGAGTACCAGGCGATCCAGTTCAAGATCGCGGACATGGAAGTGCGCGCGCACACCGCGCGGCTGGCGTATTACCAAGCGGCGTCGAAGATGCTGCGCGGCGAACCGTTCAAGAAGGAAGCGTCGATCGCGAAACTGGTGGCTTCGAACGCGGCGATGGACAACGCCCGCGACGCCACGCAGATCTTCGGCGGATACGGCTTCATGAACGAATTCCCGGTCAGCCGCTTCTACCGCGACGCGAAGATCCTGGAGATCGGCGAGGGCACCAGCGAGGTCCAGAAGATGCTGATCGCGCGCCACCTCGGGGTCGGCGCCTGAGACCCAGCGCCGCCGGGGCGTCCGGGCGGAGTCCCGGCGGCGCTGCTTCACCAGATCCTTATGGTGGAGCCATGGAGTTCACTATCCGGCCTGGGGTTGCCGGAGACGCAGACGTAGTGCTGGGGTTCTTTGACGACGCCGTCGAATGGCTGGTCGCGCGAGGCAGCGCGGGCCAATGGGGCACCGAGCCGTGGAGCAAGATCCCGAAGCGGGTCGAGCGAGTGCGCGAGTACGCGGCCGATCCCGAGTTCCGGATGGCGGAGATCGACGGGAAGCCCGCCGGCGCGCTCATCCTCGGGCAAGCGATGCCGTACGCGCCGCAGGTCGACGAGCCCGAGCTGTACGTCCGGCTGCTGATCACTTCCCGCCAGTTCACCGGGCACCGGGTCGGCTCGCGGCTGTTGCAACACTCGATGGACGAGGCGAAACGGCGCGGGGTCGACCTCGTGCGCGTCGACTGCTGGGCGGGCGGCGACGGCGATCTGCCGCGCTACTACGAGAGCCAGGGCTTCAAGCCGACCGAGCAGTTCACCGTCGACGGCTGGCTCGGCCAGGTGCTTGAGCAACGGGTTGGGGGATAGCGGCGCGGGCGGACCCGGAGGACGATATTGGCTAGATGTCAATAGACCGAGGAGTCCGCCATGACCAGGCAGTCGCTCTCCGGGAAGGTCGTCGTCGTCACGGGCGGCGCGCAGGGCATCGGGGCGGCCGCCGCCGCCGCGCTGCACCGGCGCGGCGCCCGGCTCGTGCTCGGCGACCTCGACCGGGTCCGGGCCGAGAAAACCGCAGGTGAGCTGGGGCCGGACGTGGTCGCGTCGCCGCTGGACGTCACCGACACAGCCGCCTTCACCGCGTTCCTGGACGACGTCGAAAGCACCATCGGGCCGATCGACGTGCTGATCAACAACGCCGGCATCATGCCGCTCTCGCCGCTGGACGAGGAAGACGACGCGGCCACGCGGCGGCTGCTGGAGATCAACGTGCACGCGGTCGTGCACGGCACGCGCGAGGCGGTCAAACGGATGAAGCCGCGCGGGCGCGGGCACATCGTGAACGTGGCGTCGATGGCCGGAAAGTCCGGATTCGCCGGGGCGGCCACGTATTGCGCTACGAAACACGCCGTGGTCGGGCTGTCCGAGGCGGTGCACCTGGAACTGCGCGGTACTGGCGTGGAGGTGTCGTGCGTGATGCCCGCGGTGGTGCGCACGGAACTCGCGTCGGGGCTGGGCGAAGCGCGGTTCATCAAATCGGTCGGGCCGGAAGACGTCGCGGCGGCGATCGTCGACGCGCTGGAGCGGCCGAGGTTTGACGTCTTCGTGCCGAAATCGCTCGATCTGACCGGCCGGATCACCCGGCTGTTCCCGCGCGCGTTCGGCGAATGGCTGGTGCGCGCGCTCGGCGGCGACCAGTTGCTGGCGTCCGCCGCGCATTCGCCCGAGCGCGCCGAGTACGAGAGCCGGGCCGCCCGCAGCGCGCCGTCGTCCGTCCCGCCTGGTGGGAGCGTCTGATGTGGACATGCGCTTGCCGGGTGCTTGCGGGAGTGGCGTGTTGATGCCGCGCCCGCGCGCACGGCAAGATGCCCGGCAGACGACGAGTTCCAGGAGGCGCTGAATGGTTTCCCCACCGGCCCGGTTGGCTGCCGCGGCGGCCAACGTCGTGGGCAAGGTTTTCCAGGGTGGGGTCGCCGATCTGCGGCCGATGCCGCGAGTGCTGATCGACCAGGGACCCAACCGGTCGGTGTACCGGATGACCCACGGTTCGTCGGAGGTCTCCGGCCCGCCGGTGCTGCTGGTGCCGCCGCTGGCCGCGCCCGCGCTGTGCTTCGACCTGCGCCGCGGCTGCAGCCTCATCGAGCACCTGGTGGAGGGCGGACGGCCGACCTACCTCGTGGACTACGGCATGGTCGCGTTCTCCGACCGCCGCCTCGGCATCGAGCACTGGATCGACGAGGTGCTGCCGAGGGCGATCCGGAAGGTCAGCGAGGACGCCGGCGGACAAGGCGTGCACCTGGTGTCGTGGTCGCTCGGCGGGATTTTCTCGATGCTGGTCAGCGCGGACCAGCCGGAGCTGCCGATCGAATCGATCACCGCGGTCGGCTCGCCGGTCGATTTCACCGCGATCCCGATCGTCGCGCCGTTCCGCCCGCTCGTGGACCTGACCGGCGGGCATCTGCTCACGCCGGTGTACCGGGTGTTCGGCGGCGCACCGTCCTATTTGGTCACCCGGGTGTTCAGGGCCACCGGGATCTCCAAGGAAATCACGAAACCGCTGGCGATCCTGAAAAACCTCGACGACCGCGACTACCTCGCGCAGATCGAGGCGGTGGACCACTTCATGGGCAACATGTACGCCTACCCCGGGCGGACGTTCGGCCAGCTGTACCACCGCTTGTTCCGCACGAACGACCTCGCCGAGGGCACCGTCGACCTGAACGGGCGCAAGATCAGCCTGTCCGACGTGAAGACGCCGATGCTGGTGGTGGCGGGCGAAAACGACACCATCGCGCCGCGCGCGTCGGTGGAACGCGTGGTGCAGCTGCTGGAAAACGCGCCGGAGGTCCGGTTCCGCACCGCGCCCGGCGGGCACCTCGGCGTGCTCACCGGCCGCCGGGCGCGGGGCACGACCTGGCGGTACCTCGACGAATTCCTGGACGAACGGTCAGCCGGCTGACGGCTGCTGCGGGAAGAACCAGGTCCGCACGTCGCGGGTGAGCAGCGCGCGCAGCGCGAGCCCGGCGAAAATCAGCGGCAGGATGCCGGGCAGGCCCTTGCTGAGCAGCGTGACCAGGCTGTTGAGCACCAGGAGGGCTTCGATGACCGCGGCGGTCACGTAGGCCCATTGCTGGCGCTTCGGCAATACGACCGCGCACACCGCGAGCGCGATCGCGGTCGCGTAGGTGATCACGATGTAGAGCTGGGTGAGGCTGATCAGGTCGACCAGCGAAACGCCGGCCATCCCGGCCAGCAGCAGTGGCCCGATCGCGCTCAGCGCGACCTGGATCCACATGAAGATGCGGGCCTGTTTGAGGTCGGCCGGCGCCACCGGAGCGGTCATGCCGGGCAGATTAGGGCATTTCCGCGCCTTTGCGCGCGGATTCCGGGCGGCGGAGATCAATCCGATATCCGCGCGAAGTCGGTGAAAAACCGGCGGTACCGTGAGCCGGTGATCGCTGCATACGTGACGTCGCTCGGCGACAGTTCCGAGATCAAGGTCGGTCAGCTTCCAGACCCCGAGCCGGGACCGCGCGAGGTGCTGGTGAAAGTGTCCGCGGTAGCGGTGAACCACGTCGACACCTTCATCCGTTCCGGCGCGTATCCCACCGACGTTGCGTTCCCGTTCGTCATCGGCCGGGACTTGGTGGGCACGGTTGTTTCCTCGCCGGTGAACCGCTTCGCGCCCGGCGACCGGGTGTGGTGCAACAGCCTCGGCCACGACGGTCGGCAGGGTTCCTTCGCCGAATACTGCGCGGTTCCCGAGGACCGGCTGTATCACTTGCCGGACGGGGTTTCCGACGACGCCGTCGCCGTCCTGCACACCGCAGCCACCGCGTATCTGGGCCTTTTCGAGCACGCTGACGCCGGTTACGGCGAAACGATCGCAGTGCTCGGCGCGGGCGGCGGAGTCGGCAGCGCGGTCGTCCAACTTGCTTCTACTGCCGGCCTGCGCGTCATCGCGACCGCCCGCGCCGAGGACGCGCAGTGGTGCCGGGAAAGCGGCGCCGACGAGGTTTTCGACTACACCGATCCCGACCTCTATCGCAAACTCCCCTCCGTGGATCTGTTGTGGGACAACGCGGGCGTTCACGACCTGATCTCGGCAGTGCCGCTCTTGTCCCGTGGCGGCCGCATCGTCGCGATGGCCGGAATGCAGTCGGCCCCGACGCTGCCGATCGGCGAGTTGTACACGCGCGACGCGAGCATCCGCGGTTTCGCCATCAGCAACGCCGGGGTCTCCGCGCTGGGTTCCGCCGCCCGCGTCGTGAACCGGGCACTGTCCACGGGAATCCTCCGGCCCCGGATCGGCACTCGCCTGCCCTTGTCGTCGGCCGCCGAAGCGCACCGGTTGCAGGAATCAGGCGAGGCGCGAGGCCGGATCGTGCTGGAGGTCTGAATCGAGGTCAGACGGTGAGGACGACCTTGCCCTGGAGATGACCGCCGTCGAGCAGCCGATGCGCGTCGGCGATGCGCTCGAACGGGAACGTCTCCTGCACGTGGACCCGGAGCTTGCCCTGTTCGACGAGCGCGACGAGCTGCCGTAGCGCGACCGGATCCGGATCGACCCCGATCCCGCTGAACCGCATTCCCGCCGACTCGAACTTCGCGATCAACTCGGTGTCGTCCTCCGCTACCGCCGTGACCAGATGCCCGCCGGGCCGGAGCACGCCGAGGGACCGCTCGACGGTGTCGCCGCCAAGAGTGTCGAGCACAACGTCGATTTCGCTCGCCACTTCACTGAAGTCGACCTTCTGGTAGTCGATGACTTCGTCGGCGCCGAGCCCTTCGACGAACTCCCGTTTGCTCTCGCTGGCCGTCGCTATTACGTGCGCACCAAGGGCTTTCGCGATCTGGATCGCGACGTGCCCGACCCCGCCGCCACCGCCGTGGATCAGAACGCGATCGCCCGCCGTCACGCCGCCGAGGTCGACCAGCCCCTGCCACGCCGTCAGCCCGACAATCGGCAACGCCGCGGCCTCGACGTGCGAAAGCCTCTCCGGCTTGCGGGCCAGATGCAATGCCGGTGCCGCCACTGCTTCGGCATACGCGCCCGCCGCGCGGGGAAACAACGGCATGCCGAATACTTCGTCGCCGGGCCGGAAGCGCCAGGTCAACGCTTCTTCGACCACGCCGCTGACGTCCCAGCCGAGCACGAACGGCGGCTGGCCGAGCAACGGGAACTCGCCGTCGCGCAGTCGTGCTTCCAACGGATTCAGCCCAATCGCCTTGACACGCACGAGGACTTCGGTCGGCAACGCGCGGGGTTCGGGCGCGTCCACGATGGTGAGCACTTCGGGACCGCCGAGTTTCTGCTGAGTGATGACTCGCATGACTCTCCTGGTTTCTGGAGGGGTACGAAAGCCAGGCTAGGATTCCGATAGGTACCAGCAGGTACCTTGGACTTCATGAGCGGTTCCCGCGGCATCTTCCTCGCCGATTGCCCGGCGCGGCTGGCAGTAGAGCTGATCGCCGACAAGTGGACGGTGGTCGTGCTCGCGGCTCTCAGCGAGGGCCCCGTGCGGCACGGCGCGCTGGTCGAGCTGATCGGCGGCATCTCCCGGAAGGTGCTCACCCAGACGCTGCGGCGGCTCGAAGCGCACGGGATGGTTCGGCGTCAGGCGTATGCCGAGGCACCGCCGCGCGTCGAGTACGAGCTGACACCGCTGGGCGCGACGCTGATCGAGCCGATCCACACCCTGACGGAGTGGGCTCGCGCGAATGGGGACGCGGTTCTGGATGCGCTGGATGCGACCGCCGAAAATGCTTGAATAAGGTCTCTTGGCTGCGTTTTTGCGAGCTAATTACTGGATTGACTGAGGTTTTCGTAATCAGTGGAACTGGCGCTGTTGTCACGATTCGGGTTCAGAACGGCGACAGCTGAGGATGGTGCGCAACAAACGCCAGGTCGCACGCGATCCGTGGATCACCGCAGGCGGCAGAGGGGCTGCGCAACTCGATCAAACGGACAATAACTATGAGCGTTCCAGAAGATCGCAGTGTTGTCGAGTTCGAAGAACCGGATCACCGGGACGGCCGGTTGAGACGGCGAATGGAGCTGGAGTTCATCGACAGCGGGCTCGACAGCTTGTCGCTCGAGAACCAGTCAGTCGACGACCTTCGTGCGTCGCTGGTCCGGCTCGACGACATCATCGTCCGGCAGCAGAAGAAACTCGAGCTGCACGAGGATGCACTGGCGACAGAAAGCGGGTCGAAAGGGCGTGCGGACGCCCTCCGCAAGGTGAATGCTCATCGCAGTGCCTTGAAGATCGCCCTCGAGCGGCGTGAGCAGATTCTGGAGTTGATCAACGGACTGACCGTCGGACAGGAGATCGGCAAGCTGAGAAACGCGGTGTCCGGGGTCGACGACGCCGGAACCAAAGAGGAATTCCACCGGTTGCTCGGCGAATTCGAAAGCAAGACCGACGAGATCGACGGCGAACTGAAGGAAACCAGCCGGAATATCGCCGAGGTCGAGGCGGCGGCGATGGCCACCGACATCGACAAGTACGAGCGGAAAGCCAAGGTGTGGCAGAACTTCCTGGCCAAGGAATCCGTCGCTACCTATGTCGGAGCGGCGATTCTGCTGATCATGTGCCTTGCGGTGGTGGCCGCGATGTTCGCCGCGGTGGAGATCAACCAGGTGCTGTCCAGCGCTTTTCTGCTGGTTCTTGGGTACTTCTTCGGGCAATCCACGGGGAAGCGGCAAGTGGAATAGCAGAACCGCTCGGCCCGCCTCTGTGAAGCGGGCCGAGCGGCTGGATCACTTGAGCTGCGCGCTGGTCTTGCCCAGCACCCGCCGAGCCACGATCAACTGCTGAATCTGCTGCGTCCCCTCGAAGATGTCCAGAATTTCTCAGCTGGAATTCGCGGGCCTCGCTCGTTCCGCGGTAAATGGCCTCTGAGCTGCGCTGATGCGTCTCGCTAGTTCTCGTCGTCTGTCGCTGCTCCCTGGCCTCTGACGGCCTGGAGACGGCCTGGCGGCCAGCCACACCTACCCCTGCATCCCGATACGAAGCCAGCACGCGGCCGGTGATGCCGGGGTCAAGACACGCTTCATGGTGTTGACGCGGTGCTACCGGCCGTTGTCACGATCAGGCGTCGGGATGGAGGTCTCTCACGACGGTGCGTAACGGAGATCGAGTCACGAACGACCCGTGTGTCACGACCGCTCGCAGGGGAGGCCGACGTTGGCTCTGAGGACCCGTGTGCCGCCAACGTGCGGTGCTGCGCCAGGTGACCCGGTGGCGGCCGCACCGCCCGGCCGGCGGGCGAAGCGGAGCGGCAGCCCGCCGTGTCGGAAGCGGATGCGGCCGCCACGGCGAGGGGGCTACGTAGGCGACAGGCGCGCGCCGCCACCGGCGGCGCGCCTATATCTTATGGAGTCGAATTCGGCAACTTCGTTCGTAGCTAAGCAGTTGATGGCTGGAGTGTTGAATGACTAAATCGTTCGATCGCTTGTACTTCGGGAAGTCCGCTGCAGAGAACGAAGCCGAGATTGATCCGGTTAAATTCTATAACTCATTCACGGATATCTGGAGCTTACCGGCCCGAATACTTTCCGGTGAAGTATTTTCGCTCACTGGACCGAAGGGGGCGGCAAATCGGCTGTTGTGAAGTATCTTGAACTGGATACTGAAAAGAGATTCGGCGAGGCTGGCTCATTCGTTAAACTGACTAACCTGGATGATCTGCGGAAGTCCAGCTTCACTACTGATGAAAAGAAGAACTCATCGTCTGAGATCGGTGTTGGCAGCTGTCACCTTTCCGATTCAGCTTGGAAGCTGTTTATCTGCATCAGGATTATTGAATCGCTATTTTCTGATCGGCAAGGGCGGCCACTTCGCGGCGTTCGAGCAGCCGGCGTTGTTCGTCGACGAGGTCCGGCATTCTTCCGGCTGGTCCGCTGATGGTCACCCGTACTCGGTGAGCGGCTGGCTAAAGATCAACAAGTGCCCATCGGGTGTCCGTACGTTGAAGTCGCGCATCCCGTAGGGCCGGTCAGCCAGTGGCTCGACGATGTCGGCGCCGCGGGCGCGCAGCTCGTCGTGGCAGGAATCGACGTCGTCGACGATAACCGTCACCCTGGCCGGGCCGACGCTGCTTTCGGCGTACAGGTGGAACTCGGCGGAGTCGCGGATCACGGCCGCGTAGCTAGGTGGGGTCTCCCAGGTGAATATGGTGTCGAATCCGAGCACGTCCGTGAAGTACGACCGCGCTGCCTGCACATCTCGGCACGGCAGCACGGGAACCGCCACCCGCATGACCATTTCGTCACCTTACCTGACTTTGGCTCAAGATCGCTGATCTTGGGCAGGGTGCTGGCTGTTGAGCTGCGGTTTCGTCGTGTGAACGGCGAAAATCTGTGCACTAAGCGGCCGGTTCTAGGCTGTCTCTCGTGGCGTATGTGCGCACGGTGAAGACGGCGTCGGGGGGCCAGGGCGGTGCAGATCGTGCGCACCACCCGCCGCTACCGCACCATCAACATCCAGGCCGGCGAGCACACCCTCACCGCCGTCGACCCGCTATCCGATGACCTCCGCGATGCCCTCACCCCGCATCCACGACCGCGGTGCGCACTAATTTGAGCCAAGTCAGGAGTACCTTGGCCACGCGGACTTGGGTTTCACGCTCCGGACGTACACGCACCTCGTCCCGTCGAGCCGCTAACGAGCGCGTGGGGCAGTGGAGGCGGTGTTCGGAGGGCCTGCCTTTCATGGCGGCCTGGAGGCGGCCTGATCATGAAACCGTCCCCACCAGTGTGAAAGCCGCCCGGTCAATGAGTCCCCAAGGAGGGGCGGCGACCGGGCGGCTTTTCGTTACGTCACAACTACTTCAGCTCAGCAGAAGACTTGCCCAGCACTCGCCGAGCGACGATCAGTTGCTGGATTTGCTGCGTCCCCTCAAAGATGTCCAAGATCTTGGCATCCCGGGACCACTTCTCCAGCAGCGATTCCTCCGTATACCCATACGCGCCAGCAAGCTCGACGCACTTCAACGTCACATCAACGACCGTGCGGCCAGCCTTGGCCTTCGCCATGGAAGCCTGCAGCGAGTTCGGCTCACGATTGTCCGCCATCCACGCCGACTCCAGCGTCAGCAGGTAAGCCGCCTCGTAATCCGCTTCCAGTTGCAGGAAAGTCGCGGCGGCGGCGTGCTGCGTCAACGCGGGTCGGTCGTAGTCGATCGGCACCCCGGCTTCGGTCAGCACACGGCGAGTCTCGTCCAGTGCCGCGCGTGCGACGCCGATCGCCATCGCGGCCACGAGAGGGCGGGTGTTGTCGAAGGTCTGCATGACCCCGGCGAAACCCTTGGCCGTGTCGATTTCCGGCGTGCCCAGGAGGTTTTCGCGCGGAACGCGGCAGTTCTCGAAGCGCAGCACGGCGGTGTCGGACGCGCGGATGCCCAGTTTGTGTTCCACGCGCACGACCTCGAAGCCCGGCGTGCCCTTCTCCACCACGAACGACTTGATCGCGGCGCGGCCCTTCGTGCGGTCCAGCGTCGCCCAGACCACCACGGCGTCCGCGCGCTGGCCGGACGTCACGAAGATCTTTTCGCCGTTCAGGATGTAGTCGTCGCCGTCTTCGGTGGCCGTCGTGGTGATGGCGGCCGAGTCCGAACCGCAGCCGGGTTCGGTGATCGCCATCGCGGCCCACAGGCCCTTGAAGCGCTCAAGCTGCTCGTCGGTCGCCACGGACCCGATCGCTGCGTTGCCGAGGCCCTGCCGCGGCATGGACAGCAGCAGGCCGACGTCGCCCCAGCACATCTCGATCGTGCCGAGCACCACGTTCAGGTTGGCGCCGTTGCGGTTTCCCTTGGGACCATTGTCCTTTTCGGACCGGCGCACGCCGGCCGCGCCCGCCCCGCCCTCGCCGGAGGAGTTCAGGCCGTCCAGCAGCGCGGCGAACATGTCCAATTCGGACGGATAGGTGTGCTCGGCGCGGTCGTACTTGCGCGAGATCGGCCGGAACACCTCGGCCGCGGCCTGGTACGCCTGGTTGATCAGCGCGCCGGCCTTCTTCGGAGCTTCCAGGTTGATCATGAGTTGCCTTTCGGAGCAAGAAAAAGGATCAGAGGAGGACGGCGCCTTCCATCACGCCGATCGCCCGCAGGTCGCGGTACCAGCGCTCCACCGGGTGCTCCTTCACGAACCCGTGCCCGCCCAGCAACTGCACGCCGGCGTTGCCGATCTGCATGCCCTTGTCCGTCGCGAGCTTCCGGGCGAGCGCCGCTTCCCGCGCGTATTCCTTGCCCTGCTCGGCTCGCGAAGCCGCGCGCAGCGTGACCAGGCGCAGACCTTCCAGCTCGATCGCGATGTCCGCCACCGAGAACGCGACCGCCTGCCGGTGGCTGATCGGCTCGCCGAACGCGGTCCGCTCGTTCACGTAAGGCACGACGTAGTCCAGCACGGCCTTGCCGACACCAGCGGCGAGCGCCGCCCAGCCAAGCCGGGAAAGCCTGACCACCTCAGTGAAAACGTCAGCCTTGCCGCCGCCGAGCAATGCGCCCGCGGGCAGCGAAACCTTCTCCAGGTGCAGCTTTCCGGTCGCCGCGCCGCGCAGGCCCATCGCGGGTTCGGACTCGATCGTCACGCCCGCGTTGGACGATTCGACCAGGAACAGCGCCGGTCCGCGACCTTCCAGATCGGCCGAGACCAGGAACAGTTCCGCCTCCGCCGCGCGCGGGACGAGCGACTTCACGCCGTCGAGCTGGTAGCCCTTCGGGGTGCGCTTTGCCTTGGTGGCGGGCTTGAACGGGTCGAACAGCGGCGTCCGCTCCAGCAGTGCGAGCGCCGCGGCCGGCACCTGCTCGCCGGTGAACGCGGGCACGTAATCGGCCTGCTGCTGCTCGTCGCCCCACGCGACCAGCGCGGTGCTCACCGCGGACGGGGCCAGCACGGCCACCGCGAGTCCGAGGTCGCCGTGCGCGAGCGCCTCCGCGACCAGCGCGTTCGTGACGACCGAACGCTCGGTGCCCGCGCCGCCCAGCTCCTCCGGGATGCCGACGAGGCTGATGCCCAGCTCGGCCGCGCGGCTCAGCAGACCCTCCGGCGCGGCGAGCTTCTCATCGGCGTCTGCGGCGGCCGGGCGCAGCTGCTCGGCGGCGAACTCGCTGACCGTCTCGACGATGAGCTTCTGGTCCTCGTCCGGCGTCAGGTCGAACAGCCCGCGGTCGTCCGGCTTCGCCAGCCGAGCCGGCTTGCCCAGGCGCTGGACCGAGGTGAACGATCTGGTCGCCGCCCCCGCCGCGCGGAAACCGCTCCGGGTCCCCGTCTTGACCAGGTTCTGCACCGGTCCGCGCAGCCCGACCCGGTCGATCGCCTTGCTCCCGGCCAACCGGGTGAGCGCGGCCAGGCCGAGGCCCATCGCGTCTCGTTTCCTTGGCGCAGCCATGCAGCATCTCCCTCGCGTTACCTACTGACGAGTAGGTTAACGCGGCGACGCGGAATCCGCCAGTGCGGCCCGGCTCACTCGGCCACCGGCCGCCTGGCCAGCGACGTGCGTTCGAAAGCGATGAGCAGCAGGACCGAGGCCGTGACGATCAGCAGCAGCAAGGCCGCGGGCACGTGTCCGAGCAGCGGCGTGAGCGCGAGCAGCACCGCGGCGAGCACGAGCCGTTGCCGATTCCAGGTGCCGAGGTTGCGTCGTCGCAGCGAGCTGAGCGCGACCAGATACAGCGCGAGCCCGCCGGTCAGCGCCCACAGCGCGACGCCGTGCAGCGCGTCTGCGGGATTGGTGTGCAGGGACAGGAACGTCTTCTTCAGCCCGAGCGCGACGAGGACGATTCCGGCGATCAGCGGCAGGTGGAGATAGGTGTAGGAGTCGGTGGCAAGCTTGGTTCGCGCGATGCCTTCGGCGCGAGCGAGCCGGCGCTCGGCGACATTCGCGACCAGGTCGAAGTACGTCCACCACATCCCGGCGGCGAGCGCGATCCCGCAGATCGCCGACCCGGCGACGAGCCAGGTGATCGGCACGTGCCCGATCCCGATGCCGATCGCCACGACCGATTCGCCGAGCGCGATGATCACGATCAGCCCGAACCGCTCGGCGAAGTGCTCGGGCGAATGCAGCCGCCAGCCGGCGGGGCCGGACAGGTAGACGTTGAGGTAGTCCACCGCCAGCGCGACTACCCACAGGGCTGGCTGCCACGGCCCGCCCACCATGGCGGCGACGGCCAGCAGCACCAGGCTCGGGAGCAACCCGCGCAACATCCGCAGCAGCACCCGGCGCAATTCGGCGTCGTGCTGCGCCGCGCCGAGGTAGGCGACGATGTGCAACAGCCGCACGACGGCGTAACAGGCGACGAACAGCAACGGCCCGTCGAGCCCGCCCGGTTCGTTGGTGAGCGCCTGCGGCACCGCGAGCGCGACGAGGAACATCACCGCCATCGCGCCGAACATCGCCAGCCTCGCGATGCCGTGGTCGACGTGGATCATGGTGCCGAGCCAGGCGTAACTGCACCAGCACCACCACAGCACCATCAGCACCAGCAGTCCCTCGCCGACGCCGAGCAGGCTCAGGTGCCCGGACATCAGCTCGGTCGTCTGCGTGATGGCGTAGACGAAGACCAGGTCGAAGAAAAGCTCGAGGGTCGTGACGCGGTGGCCTTCGTCCGCGCGAACCAGATGCAACCGTCTCGTGGGCACGGCAGATGCTTACACGTCCGGGGGAGCGGCAGGGGCGGTTTCGCGCAGAGCGTTCAGTCGAGCCCGAGAACCGCGTGCAGCACCGCCGTCAGTTCCGTCTGCAGATGCGGCCTGCTCCTGATCCGCCCGGTCCGGCTCAGGTCGTTCGCGATCGTCAGCGCGGCGTGCACCCGGATCTTCGCCTCGCGCGCCGGAAGCTCCGGAAACACCGCGCACAGCAAGGAAACCCACTGATCGACATAGTCGCGCTGGACTCGTCGCAGATCCGCTTTGTCGCGCTCCGGCATGGTTACGCGATCGGCCGTGAACGACACCAGCAGTTCCGGCGTGCGCAGCAGAATGTGCACATACGACGCCGCAAGCCGCCCCAGCGCGGCCCGTTCGTCAGGAGCCTGCAAAGCCTGCTCGGCCGCCAGCGCGAGCCGGTCCGCCGCGCGGTGTCCGATCGCGACCATCAGCGCGGCCTTGCTCGGGAAGTGCCGGTACACGCTGGGCCCGGCGATGCCCGCCGCCGCGCCGATGTCTTCCATGCTCACCGTGTGGAAGCCGCGTTCGGCGAAGAGCCCGGTCGCCGCGCTCAGGACCTGCTCGCGGCGGGACGGCGTGCCGAGGCTGCTCGCGACCGGTGCCACGGGCTCGGCCGGGACCGGCAGCGAGACGTTGAGCACCGCCAGCGCCAGCTCGACCAGCAGCGGCACGAAGCGTTTGCGCGCCACCGAGGTGTGGTGCACCGCGACGCTCCCGAACACCGACAGCGCGGCCCAGCACAGCAGCTCTGCCTCGTCCGCCGACAGCTCCGGACGCAGCGTGAGCAGGGCTTTCGTCCACGCGTCGAGCACCGCGCCGGACCGGCGGCGGATCTCGCGGCGCTGCTCGCGCGGCAGATGCGGACCTTCCCAGCGCCACAGCGCGGCGATCTCCCGGCGCTCGACCGCCTGCGTCGCGAGGCCGGTGAGCAGGGCGTCCAGCTGCTCCAGCGGCGGCGCGGAATCGGCGAGCGCGGCCGCGGTGGCCGACTCCATGTCGTCGATCCCGGCCAGCACGACGTAGGCGAGGATCGCCTGCTTGTCGGCGAAATGCCGGTACAGCGCCGGCCCGGTCACCCCCGCCGAGGCGGCGATGTCGTTGATCCCGACCCCGTGGAACCCCCGCGCACGGAACAGCTCGGCCGCCACGGCGGCGAGCTGGGCCTTGCGGTCGCGAGGCCGCGTGCCGCGGGAGGGAGACGTACTCATGGTGAACTGACCATAGCGTGAATCGAAACTACGGCAACCCATTGACACCATGGGGTTCATCGGGCTTATGTTAATGGCCATTAGCACCTACTGGCCGGTATAGTCGGCGGCGAGATACACCGCAGTGTCCAACCACGAGTGTCCAACCACGCCGCTTCGCGGAGGAGTGTTCAGTGAGTAGCGAGGCCTACATCTACGAGGCGTTGCGCACGCCCCGGGGCAAGAACAAGGGCGGTGCCCTGCACGGCACCAAGCCGGTCGACCTGGTGGTCGGCCTCATCGAAGAGCTGAAGGTCCGCCACCCGAACCTCGACCCGCAGGCGATCGACGACATCGTGCTCGGCGTCGTGTCCCCGGTGGGCGAGCAGGGCGCGGACATCGCGCGCACCGCCGCGCTCGTCGCGGGCCTGCCGCAGACGGTCGCGGGCGTGCAGCTCAACCGGTTCTGCGCGTCCGGGCTGGAAGCCACGAACGTCGCGGCGCAGAAGGTCCGCTCCGGCTGGGACCAGCTGGTCATCGCGGGCGGCGTCGAGTCGATGTCGCGGGTGCCGATGGGTTCGGACGGCGGCGCGCTGTTCATGGACCCGGCCACCGCGTACGACCACTACATCGCTCCGCAGGGCATCGGCGCGGACCTCATCGCGACGATGGAGGGCTTCTCCCGCGAGGACGTCGACGCGTTCGCGGTCCGCTCGCAGGAGAAGGCCGAGGCGGCCTGGTCCGGCGGCTACTTCGCGAAGTCCGTGGTGCCGGTGAAGGACATGAACGGCGTCACGATCCTCGACCACGACGAGCACCGCCGTCCGGGGTCCACTGTGGAGGGTCTGGCGAAGCTCAAGCCGGCCTTCACCACGATCGGCGAGATGGGCGGGTTCGACGCCGTCGCGCTCCAGAAGTACCACCAGGTCGAGAAGATCGACCACGTGCACACCGGCGGCAACTCCTCCGGCATCGTCGACGGTTCCGCCATCGTCCTGGTCGGCAGCGAGGAAGCGGGCAAGCGGGCCGGCCTCACGCCGCGGGCGCGCATCGTCGCCACCGCCTCGATCGGCTCCGAGCCCACGATCATGCTGACCGGTCCGACGCCGGCCACCGAGAAGGTGCTGAAGACCGCGGGCCTGACCCCGGACGACATCGACCTGTGGGAGCTCAACGAGGCGTTCGCGTCCGTCGTGCTCAAGTGGCAGAAGGACCTGAACCTGCCGGACGAGAAGATCAACGTCAACGGCGGCGCGATCGCCATGGGCCACCCGCTCGGCGCCACCGGCGCGATGCTGGTCGGCACCGTGGTCGACGAGCTGGAGCGCCGCGAGGCGCGCCGGGCCCTGGTGACCCTGTGCATCGGCGGCGGCATGGGCGTCGCGACCATCATCGAGCGGGTGTGAGGACCTGATGACCGAGAGCAAGACCATCCGCTGGGACAAGGATTCCGACGGCATCGTCACGCTGACCCTGGACGACCCGGACCAGTCGGCCAACACGATGAACCAGGCCTTCCGCGAGTCGCTCGCCGCGACCGTGGACCGGCTGGAGGCGGAGAAGGACGACATCGCCGGTGTCGTGCTCACCTCGGCGAAGAAGACCTTCTTCGCCGGCGGCGACCTGCGCGACCTGATCCAGGCGCAGCCGGAGCACGCGGCCGAGATCACCGCGTCCAGCACCGCGATGAAGGGCCAGATGCGCCGGCTCGAGCAGCTGGGCAAGCCGGTCGTCGCGGCCATCAACGGCGCGGCGCTCGGCGGCGGCCTCGAGATCGCGCTGGCGACGCACCACCGCATCGCGGCCGACGTCAAGGGCAGCCAGATCGGCCTTCCCGAGGTCACCCTCGGCCTGCTGCCCGGCGGCGGCGGCGTGGTCCGCACCGTGCGGCTGCTCGGCATCCAGAGCGCGCTGCTGAACGTGCTGCTGCAGGGCCAGCGGCTCAAGCCGCGCAAGGCGCTGGAGCTGGGCCTGGTGCACGAGGTCGTGGACACCGTCGACGAACTGGTGCCCGCCGCGAAGGCGTGGATCAAGGCCAACCCCGAGGGCGGCGTGCAGCCGTGGGACGTCAAGGGCTACAAGATCCCGGGCGGCACCCCGTCGAACCCGAGCTTCGCGGCGAACCTGCCCGCGTTCCCGGCGAACCTGCGCAAGCAGCTCAAGGGCGCGCCGATGCCCGCGCCGCGCGCGATCCTCGCCGCCGCGATCGAGGGTTCGCAGGTCGACTTCGACACCGCGATCCAGGTCGAGACGCGTTACTTCGTGAGCCTGGCCATCGGGCAGGTTTCGAAGAACATGACCAAGGCGTTCTTCTTCGACCTGCAGTCGATCAACTCCGGCGGTTCGCGTCCGGACGGGTTCGAGAAGTACACGGCCAAGAAGGTCGGCGTGCTCGGCGCCGGGATGATGGGCGCCGCGATCGCGTACGTGTCCGCGAAGGCGGGCATTGACGTGGTGCTCAAGGACGTCTCGCAGGAGGCGGCCGACAAGGGCAAGGGCTACGCGGTCAAGCTCGAGGAGAAGGCGCTCTCGCGCGGCAAGACCACGCAGGAGAAGTCGGACGCGCTGCTGGCGCGGATCAAGCCGACCGCCGACCCGGCCGACTTCGCGGGCGTCGACTTCGTGATCGAGGCCGTGTTCGAGAGCGTCGAGCTGAAGCACAAGGTGTTCGGCGAGATCGAGAGCATCGTCAACGCGGACGCGGTGCTGGGCTCCAACACCTCGACCCTGCCGATCACCGCGCTGGCCGAGGGCGTGCAGCGGACCGAGGACTTCATCGGGATCCACTTCTTCTCGCCGGTGGACAAGATGCCGCTGGTCGAGATCATCTGCGGGGAGAAGACGTCGCCGGCCACGCTGGCGAAGGTCTTCGACTACACCCTGCAGATCCGCAAGACCCCGATCGTCGTCAACGACAGCCGCGGCTTCTTCACCTCGCGGGTCATCGGCACCTTCATCAACGAGGCCGTGGCCGCGCTGGGCGAGGGCGTCGAGCCGGCGTCGATCGAGCAGGCGGGTTCGCAGGCCGGCTACCCGGCACCGCCGCTGCAGCTGATGGACGAGCTGACCCTGACGCTGCCGCGCAAGATCCGCGCGGAAACCCGCGCCGCGATCGAGGCCGAGGGCGGCACCTGGACGCCGCACGCGTCCGAGGCCGTCATCGACACGATGCTCGACAAGTACGACCGCAAGGGCCGTTCCACCGGAGCGGGCTTCTACGAGTACGACGAGAACGGCAAGCGCACCGGTCTGTGGCCGGGCCTGCGCGAGGCGTTCGGCTCGGGTTCGGCGGACGTGCCGTTCGAGGACCTCAAGGAGCGCATGCTCTTCGCCGAGGCGCTGGAAACGGTGAAGTGCTTCGACGAGGGCGTCCTGACCACGGTGGCGGATGCCAACATCGGGTCCATCTTCGGCATCGGCTTCCCGGCCTGGACCGGCGGCGTGATCCAGTACATCAACCAGTACTCGGGCGGTCTGCAGGGCTTCGTGGACCGGGCTCGCGAACTGGCGGCGCGGTACGGCAGCCACTTCGAGCCGCCGCAGTCGCTGGTGGAGAAGGCCGCCAAGGGCGAGATTTACGAATAAGGCCTGAGCTTGTGGCAGCGGGGCCGCTCCGGGGTTTTCCCTGGCGCGGCCCCGTTTTTCGTGGAGGTGACGATGACGGAACAGCAGCTGCCGGTCTTGGACGAACACCGGGTCGTCGTGCGGGCGGACGCCGAGGCGACCTGGCGGGCGATCAACCAGGTCGTCGAGCGCGTCTCCGGCCGATTGGCGACTGGCTACGCCTGGGCGGTCGGTGCCGCCGACTGGAAAGCGGCCGGCCCTCGTCCGCTCGCTGAGGGCTCGACTGTTCCCGGCTTCCGGGTCGTCGCGGCCGAACCGCACGAGCTGCTCGCGCTGGCCGGGCGGCATCGGTTTTCTGAGTACCGCCTTACCTTCCGGCTCGAAGCTGTCTCGGATGGACAGACCTTGGTCCGCGCCGAGAGCCGCGCCCGGTTTCCTGGAATATTCGGGTCTGGTTACCGCTTGCTCGTCATCGGAAGCGGTGGGCACGCGGTCGGCATGCGGAGATTGCTGGGAACGATCGCCCGCCTCGCGAACAATTAATTCCCTATTCGTGAATTGATCTACGATTTTCGTAGCAAGACCGGAAATTGATCAATGCTCGCCGGGGGACCCGTCGCTCAGCGCAACCACGCGTCCCGCGAACGGCTGAACCCGCCGCCACCCGAACGGCTGCAAGCCGCCTGCGGCAAACCGGGAAACCGTTGCCATGACGGCACAATTCCGGGACCCGTCCCCGGAGCCGCGTGGTTTACTTCGGCATGGACCAGACGGTGGCCGTCGCTGGGGAACAACTCGCGTTCGCTGGGGCAGATCGGCTTGTCAAACTCATCGGGGCGCTTTATCAGCGGCCCCGCGTCGGCGACCGGCCGCGCGAATTGCAGGACGACGGAGAATGGCGGCGCGGTTATCACCGGGAACGCGCGGGGCGGCGAGGGCTGCCCATGGTGTGTCTCGTCGGCGACGCGCGCGAGGGGGCGCTGGAGGAGCTGGGCTCGCGGTTGCAGAACGCGAAACCGGCGGGCACGGTGCGTTCTGTCTACCTCTCGCTCGCTGATCGGCCGGACGTCGACCCGCCCGGCAAGGCCACCGAGGCGACCGTCGAGGTGGTGCGCGACATTCTGTGGCGCGTCCGCAACACCCTCGTCCGCAGTTCTCGAACGCGGGAAAGCCGCTTGCGGTTCCGGCTGTTCACGCTCGTCGACCAGCTCATGGCGAAGCGGTTTCCGGACGGCGAAACCGATACCGAAGCAATCCTGCTGCGCGAGCTGCAGGAGAACGGCCTGCTGGTCCGCTTCCGCTCGGCCATCGACAGCGTCAGCCGCGAGTTGGTGCCGCAGCATCCGGCGTGGCGGTTTCCGTTGCTGCTGTTGCGCTGGTTGACGATCGGCTTCTTCCGGCTCGCTGTCACCGGGCGCGTGCCGGGCCTGTCCGGGCGGTACCGCTGGTTCCTGCGCCAGCCGCATCTCGCGCCGGAGATGTCCGGCAGCTTCGTCCGCTTCGCGATGCGGCTCACCGACGGCGAATGGCAGCACGAATCGCCCCAGTACGTTTCGCGGCTGCTGGTCAACGCGTTCCTGGAGGACCTGCGCCGCGAGTACCGGCTGCGGCCGTGGCAGTTCTGGCGGCGGCGCCGGATGACGTATCCGGTGCTGCTGCTCGACGAGGTCGGCCCGGCCAACGGCGGATACCGGCTGCTCGACCTGATCAACGAGGTCCGCAACCAGGTCGGCCTCTTCGACCCGCTGCTCGTGGTGAGCGCGAGCCAGGCGCCGCCGCCGGACGCCGCGCCGAGCGAGGACCGGCCGAAGTACTACGCCGCCGATTCCGCCGACGCGTACCGGGTGTGGCAGAACCGGCTCAGCGCGGACCGGCGGGCCCGCCGCCCGACCGCGTGGTACCTGCCGATCGGCCTCGACGCGCCGCACACCGAAACCGAAAAAACCGAGGTGCGCAAGCGAATGCTGGCGCTCGGCGAGCACTACGACCTGTCCGGCGGACGCGCCCGGGCGGCGTGGTGGACGACGCGCTGGGTCCGGGCCGGGGTGCCCGCGGTGGTGCTCGCGCTGGTCGCCGGGTTCGCCGCGGTGCGCTATCAGTCCTTTCTGGACAGTCACTGCGGCACCTCGAGCGAGTGGCTGGCGCGGGTGGACGACCAGTGCGTCGGAGTGTCCGACGGCACCTTCACGCTGTTCTCCCCGCTCGACAAAGAGGGGACGATCCAGCAGGTCGAAGCCGTGATCGCGGACCAGAACCGGCGGGCCGAAGAACTGCACCGGCAGCATCCGGAACGGCCGTACATCACGCTGGTCGACCTGGAGGCGCTGACGTCGTCGAACGGCACCGCCGAAGGCCTCACCGCGGAACGGGAATCGCTGGAGGGCTTCGCCGTCGCACAGTCGCGGCAACTCGACGCGACCGCCGCGGCCGAACCGATCGTGCGCATGCTGATCGCCAACGGCGGCAAGGGAATGCTGCAGGGAGCCGCGGTCGCGAAGACGCTGCTGGAGATGGCGAAACAGGATCCCAGCATCGTCGGCGTGGTCGGGCTCGACATGAGCAGTGCGCCGACGTCCGACACGATCCGCGCGCTCGGCGACGCGGGCATTCCGGTGGTCGCCGCGACGCTCACCGCCGACCAGCTCGCGGACCAGAACCCGATCTACTTCCAGGTCGCGCCGCAGAACCGCCGGGAAGCCGCGGTGGCCGCGGCGTTCGCCGCCCAACGGCCCGGCCCCCGGTCGCTGCGGGTCTACTACCCCGACGACGACGCCGATTTCTACAGCATGAACCTCCGCGACGACGTGCTGACAGCCTTTAAGCAGAAGGGTTTCACGGTCGAAGCGCGCGCGTTCGAGCCGGACGGCGGGCCAGCCGGAAAACCTGCGCACCTGCGAGACGGCTACCGGAATGTCGGCAACGCAGGAGCGGCCGGGCGGGACAGCTGTTCCTACGACGGCGACGCGTTTTTCGCCGGCCGAGGCGTCCCCGACTTCGGGGCGTTCCTCGCCGGAGCCGCACAGTGCGGCAGCACCGCGACCATCATCGGCGACGACGACGTCTCGCGTTTCGTCGCGGATTCCATTGCGCGAGAACGCAACCGCGCGCTGCCGTACTACTATCTCGCGCTCGCGAACGCACCGGCCACGCCCGCGAAGGGCCTCGCGCGGGACTTCTACGCCACGCTCAACGCCAAGTTCGCCTTCGAGCACACCGAGAAAGGCCGGTCGTTCGACGGTCACGCCGCGCTGTCCTACGACGCCGCACTGGTGATGATCACCGCGACCGCATACCTGCGCGAGACGTCATCGAACATCCCGGTGACGCCCGGCGCGGTGTGGCGCGAGATCACCGCGATCCACACCTCGCGGCCGGACGCGAACCAGACCAACAAATACATCGAGGGCGTCAGCGGCACCATCGACTACGGCGGCGACATCGGCAGGCACGTCCCGCAGGACAAACCACTCGCGGTACTGCAGGTCCAAGGCGGCGAGGTCGACCCGGCTTTGCAGGGCTTCTGCGGGAAGGCGGTCGTCCGGGCGCCGGATCCTTGGTGCCCGGCGGACGGCTGAGCCGCTGTAACAGTTTTCCGCGGATTCCCGACCTCCTCGATTGTCTGGATTGCGAGGAGGCACCGCATGCTGCGGAAACTGGGGATGGCTTTGGCCGTAGGCGTTCTGGTCGCCGGATGCGGAGCGGCGCCGACCGGCAACGCACCGTCGGCTGTCACGAGTGAGTATTCGCCGCCGCCGACTACGAGCTACAGCGCACCGGAAACCTCGGCAACGCTGACGGCCCCGTCGACTTCGATCGCGGTCCCGGTCACCACGCCGCCGGTCGCGCCGCCGATCACGGCAGCCAAGCCGAAAACGGCACCGAAAACCCAGGCCGCGCCGCGAGTCACCACGCCCAAGGAGCAGCCAGCACCGGACCCCGCGCCCGCCGACTGCGGTGCTGACTACTACCGCAACTCCTCCGGAAACTGCGTCCACCGCCCGGACTCGAACCCCTCCGGCGCGACCGCGCAGTGCAAGGACGGCAGTTACAGCTACAGTCAGCACCGTTCCGGCACCTGCTCCGGCCACGGCGGCGTCAAACAGTGGCTCTGAACCCGCCGGCCCAAGCAAGCGCTGGGCCAAACGGACCAGTCCGCTAAGTCGGATCGATCACGAACCGCCCGTTCCGCCCGCCCCGCCCGGTAGCGTGCGAATCCGGTACGGCATACGGAACGGGGGACGTGGTGGCACGGGCAGGCGCGCGGCCGATCATCGTGGTGCTGGCCTCGTGCGGGCTGGTCGCTTCGTTCATGCAGACGCTGGTCATCCCGTTGATCCCGGCGTTCCCGAGACTGCTGAACACCACACCGACGGACGCGTCGTGGGTCGTCACCGTCACGCTGCTCGCGGCGGCGGTGTGCACCCCGGTCGCCGGGCGGCTCGGCGATCTTTACGGCAAGCGCCGCGTGCTGCTGGTGAGTCTGGCGGTGCTGATCGCCGGGTCCGTGGTCTCGGCGCTGACCAGTTCGCTCGCGCTGATGATCGTCGGCCGCGGGCTGCAGGGCTGCGCGATGGGAGTCATTCCGCTCGGCATCAGCATCATGCGCGACGAACTGCCGCCGGAACGCGTCAGCGGCGCGATTTCGCTGATGAGCGCGACGCTCGGGGTCGGCGGTGCGATCGGGTTGCCGGTCGCGGCGATCGTGGCCGAGCACGCGGACTGGCACGTCCTGTTCTGGGGCGCGGCCGGGCTCGGGCTCGGCTGTGCGCTGCTGATCCTGCGGTTCGTCCCGGAATCGCCGGTCCGCACGCCCGCGCCGTTCGATTTCCTTGGCACGCTCGGGTTGATCGTCGGCCTCACGAGCCTGTTGCTGCCGATCGTGAAGGGCGGCCAATGGGGTTGGGGCAGCCCGGCGACGCTCGGCTTCGCCGCGACCGCGGCGGTCGTTCTCGCGGCTTGGGGCTGGTATCAGCTGCGCCGTCGTGACCCGCTGGTCGATCTGCGTGTTTCGGCGCGGCGGCCGGTGTTGTTCACGAACCTCGCGTCGGTGCTCGTCGGCTTCGCGATGTACGCGATGTCGTTGTCGTTCCCGCAGTTGCTGCAGGCGCCGTCGGCGACCGGCTACGGACTCGGGCTCAGCATGGTCGAAGCCGGGCTGTGCCTCGCACCGAACGGCCTGGTGATGATGGCGCTGTCCCCGGTGTCCGCGCGGCTGACCAACCGCTACGGCGCCCGCGTCACGCTCATGACCGGCGCGACCGTGATCGCGGTCGGTTACGTCTTCGCGATTTTCCTGATGGCCAACGCGGTCGAGCTGATCATCGCGTCGGTGATCATCGGCGCGGGCGTCGGAATCGCTTACGCCGCAATGCCCGCGCTGATCATGAGCGCGGTGCCGGTCACCGAAACCGCGTCGGCGAACGGGCTCAACTCGCTCATGCGTTCCGTCGGCACCTCGACCTCCAGCGCCGTGATGGCCACGATGCTGGCCCACCTCACCATCACCGTCGGCTCGTTCACGGTGCCTTCGCTCGCCGGTTTCCGCGCCACGTTCGCGGTCGCCGCGGTGGCGGCGGTGGCCGGGCTGGCATTGACCGCGGTGGTGCCGCGATTCCGTACCGCCAGCCCGGAACTCGCCCGGGTCTAGAGCAGCGGCGGAACAGCCACGTCGATCAGGTGCGGCCCCGGCTCGGCGACCGCGCGCCGGAACTGCTCGGCCAGTTCCTCCGCCGTCGTCGCCCGGGTCGCCGGAACGCCCATGCCCTCGGCGATCTTCACGAAATCCAGGTCCGGACGGCCGATGTCCAGCAGGTCCTTCGCGCGCGGCCCGTCGCCGGACGCGCCGACGCGCTGCAGCTCCATCCGCAGGATCGCGTACGCGTTGTTGTTGAGCACCACCGTGGTCACGTCGAGGTTCTCGCGCGCTTGCGTCCACAGCGCGGAGATCGTGTACATCGCGCTGCCGTCGGATTCGAGGTTGATCACCGGCCGCCGCGGAGCCGCGATCGCCGCGCCGACGGCCACCGGCATGCCGTAGCCGATCGCGCCGCCGGTCAGGGTCAGCACGTCGTGCCGCGGCGCGCCCGCCGTCGCGGCGGGGAGCATGAGACCGGACGTGTTCGCCTCGTCCACGATGATCGCGTTCTCCGGCAGCAGCGCGCCGATCACGTCGACCCAGTTCTGCACGGTGATCGGACCGCTCGGCAGCTCCGGCCGTCCCGCCTCCTGCAAGACCGGCTCGGTGTCCGCGGCGACGAGTGCGGCGACCGCTTCCAATGCGGCGGCGACGTCCTGGCCGACGGTCGCGAGGACGTGCACGTCCGCGCCTTCCGGCGTCAGCTCGCTCGGCATGCCGGGATAGGCGAAGAACGACACCGGCGCCCGCGTGCCCGCGACGATCAGGTGCTTGATCCCGTCCAGCTGGTACTTGGCCTGTTCAGCGAGATACCCCAGCCGTTCGATGTTCGGCAGACCGGCTCCGCGCTCCAGCCGCGCCGGGAAAGTTTCGGCGAGCGCCTTCGCCCCGGTCGCGGCGGCGATCCGGCTGGTCGCGCGCAAACCGGCTTCGTGGCAAGCGGATCCGCCGACCAGCAACGCCACCGGCTCACCGCTGCGCAGCACGTCCGCGATCTTCTGCACGGTCGTCGCGTCGACCGTCTGCGGCACGCGCGGCGGAATCGGCTCGCACGTCTCACCGCCCTCGCCCCACGACGCGTCGGCCGGGAGGATCAGCGTCGCGACCCGGCCCGGCGCGTCCTGCGCCGCCGCGACCGCCGCCGCCGCGTCCGCGCCGACGTCCTTCGTGTGCCCGGACCGGCGCACCCAGCCTTCGAGCGTGCCCGCGATCGCGTCGATGTCCGATTCGAGCGGGGCGTCGTACTGCTTGTGGTAGGTCGCGTGGTCGCCGATCACGTTGACCACCGGCGTGTGCGCGCGGCGCGCGTTGTGCAGGTTCGCCAGGCCGTTCCCCAGACCAGGGCCGAGGTGCAGCAGCGTCGCGGCGGGCTTGCCGGCGACTCGCGCGTACCCATCCGCGGCACCGGTCACGACGCCCTCGAACAGCGCGAGCACGCCGCGCATTTCCGGCACCGAATCGAGCGCGGCGACGAAGTGCATCTCCGACGTGCCGGGGTTCGAGAAGCACACGTCGACCCCGCTGTCGACGAGCGTGCGGATGAGGGACTGGGCGCCGTTGAGCGTGCTCACTGTGCTCACTTTCCGGTTTGCGCGAACAGGACGCCGGGGTTCAGGATCCCGGCCGGGTCGAAGCTGTCCTTGACCCGGCGCAGCAGCTCGAGCTTCGCGGGGTCTTCCAGCTTGGCGTAGTACTTCGTCTTGGTGCGGCCGAGGCCGTGCTCGCCGGAGATCGCGCCGCCGAGCTCGTACGCGCAGCCGAAGATGTCGGTCAGCAACCGCGAGCGAGTGTCCGGGTCCTTGCAGAAGATCGCCAGGTGGACATTGCCGTCGCCGGCGTGCCCGCAGCCGAGCGCGCCGCCGCCGGTCGCCATCGCCAGCTCGCGGGCCTTGGCCATGAATTCCGGCATCGCGGTCCGCGGCACCACCACGTCGATGATGTCGTCCGCGCCCACGGCTTTGGCATTCCAGAAGGCTTTTTCCCGCGCTTCGATGAGCTTGCGCGCGGCATTGCCTTCGAGCACGTACGCGTCGGTCGCGCCAAGCTCGACCAGCAGTTCGCCGAGCGTCTCGACGTCCTCGCCGAGCCGGTCGGCCACCCGGTTTTCCAGCGCCACAGCCAGATACGCCTGGGTCCGGTCGCGGATTTCCGCCGGGACGCCCAGTTCGAGCTTGTCGTTGTAGACCATCGCGGCCATCGTCAGGTTGTCGATGTACTCGAGGATCTGCGGCGCGAGACCGCTCGCGGCGATCTTCGGCACCGCCGCCATCACCTGCTCGAAGTCGTCGAACGGGGCGAGCACGGTCGCGCTGTGCGGGAGCCGCGGCTGCAGCTTCACGATCACCTCGGTCACCAGCGCGAGGGTGCCCTCCGAACCGATGATCAGCTGGGTGAGGTCGTAACCGCTGGAAATCTTCGACATCCGGCCGCCGACGCGGATGATCTCGCCGGTCGCGAGCACCGCCTGCAGGCCCGAGACGTTGCCGCGCGTGATGCCGTAGCGGATCGCGCGCATGCCGCCGGCATTGGTGCCGACGGTGCCGCCGACGCTCGCGCTCAGTTCGCCGGGATAGACGGGGTAGGTGAGGCCGTGCTCGGCGGTCTTCGCGTCGAGTTCGGCCAGCGTGACGCCCGGCTGGACCACGGCGACGTGGTTGCCGGTGTCGATTTCGAGCACCGAGTTCATCCGCTCGAACGAGACGACCAGCCCGCCTTCGACCGGCCGCGCCGCGGCGGACAGCCCGCTGCCGGACCCGCGCGCGGTCACCGGGAGGCCCTCGGCGGAGGCGATCTTCAGCAGCGCGGAGACCTCTTCGGCAGTCGCCGGCTTCGCGACGTACGCCGGTTTCTGGCCGGGTGTGCTGAGCGCCTCGTCGTGCGCGTAATCGTCGGAAATCGCGTCACCGGTCAGCAGGTTCCCAGCTCCGACGGCGCCTGCCAGCTGTGTTGCGATCTCGCTCATGCCACTCCCTCGTGCGCGCGTACGTCAAGGCCGAAGCCTAGCCGTTCTGCCACCGGACTGGCCATGAATAGTTTTCACATTAGCCGACGGAGGGCGGGCACGAAAAAGGCCACGCCGCGGCGTGGCCAGACGGGAGAACCACAGCAGGGACCGGCCCGCGCCAACAGGCCGGCCCCTGGGTTAATCCTCGGTGCCGGTCAGACGAGCCAGCCGAGCACGTGCGCCAGGTGCGCGAGCAGACCCGAGATCAGGTCGTGGCCGTGGTGCACGTGCTGGGTGAACATCTGCATTGAGGGGCTCCTTGTTCGGATTGTTCTTCTGTGGTGCTCTCGCGAGGAGCCAACGCAGATTTCCACCGGTGCTGTCGCGGTGTCAAAACGCGGTTTTCCTAGTCCTGGCAACGGATCGACGGCCGGAGAATCTTCCCATGTTAAACATGTAAGGCTTTCGGGTTTGTCGCCGGGGGTGCACTGTGGACTCTTCGCCACGGTTCGTAGCGAACGCCGGGTCCGATCACCCTGGGTAGCAGACGCGCACTGCGGCAACCGGGCGGCGTCGCCCCTCGAACCGGTGAATGCGAAGCCACGATTGGTGAGTTGCCGAGGTTCACACCGCCGGGTGATCATCAGGCTTGGATCCCTTGTCCGGCAGTGCATTCCGGGCCGCGTTCATGATCGCGGAGGGTTAACCCGGCTTCACTCTGGCGGCACAATCTGGCCCGATCGGGCAGTGAAAAGGGCCGGTCCCTCCGCAGTGGAGGAACCGGCCCTTGAGGTTGCCGGAAGCGACAGTCAGTCAGCGCGGGCGAACGACAGCGTCTCGCCCTCCACGCCGCGCAGCCACAGATCCTGCGCGGCCGCGGCCATCTCGGACAGGCCTTCCTCGATCGTCGCGAACACGTTGCCGGGCACCCAGCCCGCGTCGCCGTTGATCAGGAGGTTGTTGCGGCCGTAGAAAATCGCGAGATCCGTGGCACCCTGGTCGCTGTGGGCCTCGCTGCCGTCGTCGTAGCCGTACGCCGGATTGCCGATTTCCCATGCCTCGAATCCGAAGTAGACCACGTCGCCGGGAATCGGCGTGATGGTCGGATTCTCGCGGCCCGGCTTCGGTTCGGCGAAGGGCGGCACGAGCGTGTAGACCTCGTTGCGCGCGTACTTCGCGTGGTAGGCCGAACCGCTTTGCGGCAGCGCGTCCCACACCGCCTTGCAGGTGCGCGGTGCTTCGTCGTCGAGCAGCCGCGCGCGGCAGGTGACGCCGCGCTTGTCGAGGCTGATGGTGATGTAGCGCGCCATGCCTCAGCTCCCCGTGACCGACGTGACGACCTCGCCCCAGATGCGCAGCGCGTCGTCGACCTGTTCCGCGTTGACGACCAGGGGCGGCACCATGCGCACGACGTTCGAGTACGCACCACAGGTGAGCAACAGCAGCCCGCTCTTGGCAGCTGCCTGTTGCGCGGCCTGCGCGGTGGCCGTGTCCGGTTCGCCGTCCGCAGTAGTGAACTCAGTGCCCACGAGAAGACCGAGACCGCGTACGTCGCCGATAGCCGGCGTCTTGTCCGCGATGACGCGCGCGCCCTCGAGAAGCTGACGCCCGCGCTCCGCGGCGTTCTCGACCAAGCCTTCGTCCTGAATGACATCAAGCGTCGCGATGGCTGCTGCGCACGACACCGCGTTGCCGCCGTACGTACCGCCTTGCGAACCTGGGTACGCCTTCGCCATCAGCTCTTCCGAAGCGGCGATGCCCGACAGCGGGAAGCCGCTGGCGAGGCCCTTCGCGATCAGCACGACGTCCGGGTGGACGTCGAAGTGGTCGTGGCCCCAGAACTTGCCGGTGCGGCCGAAGCCCGCCTGCACCTCGTCGAGCACCAGCAGGATGCCGTGCCGGTCGGCGCGCTCGCGCAGCCCGGCCATGAACGCGGTGTTCGCGGGAACGTAGCCGCCCTCGCCGAGCACCGGCTCGATGAAGAACGCGGCCGTCTCGTTCGGCGCGGAGACGGTCTGGAACAGGTAGTCGAGCTCGCGCAGGGCGAACTTGGTGGCCGTCTCCTCGTCCCAGCCGTAGTGGTAGGCGTACGGGAACGGCGCGACGTGCACGCCGGACATCAGCGGCGAGATGCCCGCGCTGAACCGCGTGCCGGAAGTGGTCATGGTCGCGGCGGCGACCGTGCGGCCGTGGAAGCCGCCCTGGAACACGATGACGTTCGGCCGCTTCGTCGCCTGCCGTGCCAGCCGCAGCGCGGCCTCCACGGCCTCGCTGCCGGAGTTCGCGTAGAAGAGCGAATCGAGCCCGGACGGCAGGACGTCGCCGAGCTTGCGGGTGAGTTCGAGCAGCGGTTGGTGCATGACGGTCGTGTACTGGCCGTGCACGAGCTTGCCGATCTGCTCGCGCGCGGCTTCGACCACGCGCGGGTGACAGTGCCCGGTGCTGGTCACCCCGATCCCCGCGGTGAAGTCGAGATGACGTTTCCCGTCCACGTCGTAGAGGTAAACCCCTTCACCGTGGTCGACGACGACGGGCGTTGCCTGCTTGAGCAGCGGGGACAGCTGGGCCATGCGGCGCCCTCCTGGGATGCGGGTGGAGACGGTTGTCGATTGTTGACAATATCCATAGCATGAGTTCGGGACAACAGGAACAGGAGCAACCTGGATGAGCGGGATCACCGAGAACGGCGTCGTGGGCGCGGTCGGCAAGGAACTCTTCATCGGCGGCAAGTGGGTCGCCGCGCGCAGCGGGAAGACCTTCGACGTGCAGGACCCCTCCACTGGCGAGGTCCTGTGCCAGGTCGCGGACGCCGGGCCGGAAGACGGTCTCGCGGCGCTCGACGCGGCGGTCGCGGCGCAGTCCGGCTGGGCGGCAGTGGCGCCCCGGGAGCGCGGCGAGATCCTGAGCCGCGCGTACAGCAAGCTCATCGAGCGCCGGGACGAGCTGGCGCTGCTGATGACGCTGGAGATGGGCAAGCCGCTGGCCGAGGCCGCCGGCGAAATCACTTACGCCGCCGAGTTCTTCCGCTGGTTCGCCGAAGAAGCGGTGCGGATCGACGGCGGCTACGCGGTGGCCCCGAACGGCTCGGGCCGGTTCCTGATCACGCGCCAGCCGGTGGGTCCGACGCTGCTCATCACGCCGTGGAACTTCCCGATGGCGATGGGCACGCGCAAGATCGGCCCGGCCGTCGCCGCGGGCTGCACGATGGTGATCAAGCCCGCCGCGCAGACGCCGCTGTCGATGCTCGCGCTCACCCAGATCCTTGCCGACGCCGGGCTGCCCGAGGGCGTGCTGAACGTCGTCACCACCAAGGACGCGGGCGGCGTGATGGAGCCGCTGATCCGCGACGGACGCGCGCGCAAGCTGTCCTTCACCGGGTCGACCGGGGTCGGGCGCAAACTGCTGGAGCAGTGCGCGGAGAAGGTGCTGCGCACGTCGATGGAGCTGGGCGGCAACGCGCCGTTCGTCGTGTTCGACGACGCGGACCTGGACGCCGCCGTCGAGGGCGCGATGCAGGCCAAGATGCGCAACATCGGCGAGGCGTGCACCGCGGCCAACCGGTTCTACGTGCAGCGCGGCGTCGCCGAGGAGTTCTCCCGCCGGCTCACCGAGCGGATGCAGGCGCTGCCGATGGGCCGCGGCACCGACGAGGGCGTCGTGGTCGGTCCGCTCATCGACGAGGCCGCGGTGAAGAAGGTGACCGAACTGGTCAAGGACGCCACGGACAAGGGCGCGCGCGTGCTCACCGGCGGCTCGCGGGTCGAAGGTCCGGGGCACTTCTACCCGGCGACCGTGCTCACCGACGTACCGGTCGACGCTCGGCTGGCCAGCGAGGAAATCTTCGGCCCGGTCGCGCCGATCACGCCGTTCGACACCGAGGACGAGGCGGTCGAGAAGGCCAACGACACCGAATTCGGCCTGGTGTCCTACCTGTTCACCAGTGACCTGAAGCGCGCGCTGCGGGTGTCGGAACGCTTGGAGGCCGGGATGATCGGCCTCAACCAGGGCATCGTGTCCAACCCGGCGGCTCCGTTCGGCGGGGTTAAGCAGTCCGGTCTCGGCCGCGAGGGTGGCACGGTCGGCATCGACGAGTTCCTGGAGACCAAGTACATCGCGGTGAGCCTGTGACACACCGGATTGCGAGCATCCCGGGCGACGGGATCGGGGTCGACGTCACCATCGAAGCGCGCCGGGTCCTCGACGCGGCGGCGGCGAAGTACGGATTTTCCTTGGAGTGGACCGAATTCGACTGGAGCTGCGAGCGGTACACGAAGACCGGCGCGATGATGCCGGAGGACGGTGTCGCGCAGCTGTCGAGCTTCGACGGCATCCTGCTCGGCGCGGTCGGCTTCCCCGGCGTCGCGGACCACGTTTCGTTGTGGGGCCTGCTGATTCCCTTGCGGCGGGCGTTCCAGCAGTACGTCAACCTGCGGCCGGTCCGGCTGCTGCCGGGGACGTCCTCGGTGCTGGCCGGGCGGAAGGCCGACGAGCTGGAAATGGTGATCGTCCGGGAGAACTCCGAGGGCGAGTACTCGGAGATCGGCGGGCGGCACAACGCCGGGCGGCCGGACGAGTTCGTGCTGCAGGAGTCGGTGTTCACGCGGGTCGGGGTGGAACGGATCATCCGGTACGCCTTCGAGCTCGCGCGCACGCGTTCGCAGCACGTCACTTCGGCGACCAAGTCCAACGGGCTGATCCACTCGATGCCTTACTGGGACGAGATTTTCGCCGAGGTCGCCGCGCGGTATCCGGACGTCCGCGCGGAACAGTGCCATGTGGACGCTCTCGCCGCGCGGATGGTGCAGGCTCCGGACCGGCTCGACGTGGTGGTGGCGTCGAACCTGTTCGGCGACATCCTGAGCGACCTGGCGGCCGCGATCACCGGCGGATTGGGCATGGCGCCGTCCGGAAACATCAACCCATCAGGTGACTTTCCGTCGATGTTCGAGGCCGTTCACGGCAGTGCTCCGGACATCGCCGGACAGGGCATCGCGAACCCGGTCGCCCAGATCCTCGCCGGGGCGATGCTGCTCGATCACCTCGGGGAAACCGTTGCCGCACAAGCGATCCGCGCCTCGGTCGACGAGGTGCTGGCCGCGGGCGAAACGCTCACCCCCGACCTCGGCGGAACCGCTACCACAACCTCGCTCGGCGCCGCGGTGGCCGATTCGCTCCGCTGATTTTTCGTCGGTGCCGCGAGGTTCACTCTTCCCTGACCCGGTCGGCGGGTCCCCGAGGGGAGGAGGGCACCGATGTGCCAGATGTGCGAGGAGCCGGAAAGATCCGAGGAGCAGCACCTGAGCGAGGTGCTGGACCGGATCAGGGAGTACGGATGGTGCGTCCAGGGCGTGCGGGAACCAGGTTCCCGGCCGCCTTGGGCGTACACCGCGGGCCTGACCGGGCAAGGGCTGCCGGAACTGGTGGTCACCGGATTGTCGTTGCAGGAAGCGGCATACGTGCTCAACGCCGGGGCCGAACATATCCTGCATACCGGCCCGCCAGAGCCCGGCGAACAGTGGCTGCTGCCCCGGCTTCCCGCGCTGGAAGTGGTGCGGCTCAGCGCGCCCGCGACGCACCTGTACATGGCGGTTTGCTGCTATGGCGCGGGAATCGAAGCCAGGCAGCTGGTCTACGCCGATCCAGCGGGCCGGTTCCCGTGGTCGCCGCAGTACAACTTCGGCCTCGGCGGACAGCCCGTGCTGGGGGTGCGCGATGCCTGAGTTTTTCCTGTTGCGCCAGGCTTTTTCGCGCTTTCGCCCGGTAGAATCGGCGCATGCCCGAACTTGTGGCCCCCACCGTCCGGTTGCATCGCTCGTGGCTGGAAGCACACGCCGAATGGGGCCCAGGCCTGCACGAGGACGGCTTCGGCCTGTCGGCGTCGGACGAGGTCGATTCGCCAGCTGGCTTCGCCGCCTGGGTGAACTCTTTGACGCGGGACCGCGCTCGGTACCGCTGGCTAGTCGAGGACGGCCGGGTACTCGGCGGAATCGCTCTGCGCTCTGGCCCGGCGGAGTACGTTTCGTGGGCCGGGCACCTCGGCTTCGGCATCCGCCCGTCGGCGCGCGGCCGCGGTCTGGCTTCCTGGGCATTGCGCGAGATGCTGACCGAGGCCCGGGAATTGCCTCGGGTGCTCTTGGTGTGCGCGGGCGAGAACCTGGCGTCCGCCAAGACGATCGAACGCGCGGGCGGGGTGCTGGAGGAAGTGCGCCAGACCGATCACGGGCCGGTGCGGAGGTACTGGATCACGACCTGAGCCGTTCAGCCGGCGCGTTCCGTCACCGCGATCGCCTCGCGGAGCGTCCGCCGTGCCCGCGTGATGTCTTCCGCCCGGCGGTCGAGTTCGGTGAGTTGGGTGCGCAGCGCGCCCAGCACTCCCGGACACGGACGCAACGAACCGTCCGTTTCGGCGCACGGCAGCATCCGCTTGATCAGGCTGGTCGGCAACCCGGCCGCCAGCAGCGTGCGAATCTGCCGCACGGTCTGCTCGGCGGACGGGGCGTAGTCGCGGTAGCCGTTGGGCAGCCGGTCCGCCGTCAGCAGGCCGACGCGTTCGTAGTACCGCAGGAGCCGTTCGCTGGTCCCGGTGCGCTCGGCCAGCTGCCCGATTCGCATCGCCCCTCCGCTGAGCTTGACCTTGGCATGGTGTCAACGTTCAACACTGGTCCCGGCGGCCGCATTCCGCGCGCCCGAGCTGACCGGGAGTTTCCGTTGATCATCGACGCACACAGCCACGTCCACGACCCCGTGCACCAGCATCTCGCCCTGCTGGACGAAGCCGGAGCCGATCGCGCCGTGCTGTTCGCGACCAGGCCGCATCCCGAACGAGCCACCGATCTGGCCTCGTTCCGCCGGGAAATGAGCGCGCTGGACGCCGCGCTGAACGGCCAGTCTGGCGACGGCTACCAGTCCGCCTGGCAAGAACTGGACACCGCCCTGGCCGCACATCCGGACCGGTTCCTGGGCTTCCGCTCAGTCCGCCTTGACCGGTCCGAAGACCAGCTGGCCGCGGAGGTCGATCAGGTCGCGAGAGGGTTCCACGGCATCGGCGAACTGACCCCGCCCCCAGGCGCGGCGGCCCGGATCGAACCAGTCCTGCGGGCAGCCACCGACCACAATGGACTCCCGGTCGTGGTGCACGGCTCCGCCCCGACCACCGAAGCCGACCTTTCCACCCTGGCGGCGCTTGCCCGCAGCTACCCGACCGTGCCACTGGTGCTCAGCCAACTGGGCGGAGCACATTGGCTCACCGCGATCGACCTGGCCCGCGAGACACCGAACGTCTATCTGGAACTGTCGACAGCCAGCATCGTCTTCGCGGTCCGGCTGGCGATCAAGGAACTCCCGGACCGCACAATGTTCGGCTCGGACGCACCCTACGGCGACCCGGTCTTGGCCCGCACGACGATCGAACGCGTGACCCCGCCCGGAGAACTGCGAAACCGCGTCCTCGGCGGCACACTGGCGGAGGTGCTGGGGCTATGACGTTCGCCCTCAACCGGCTCCGGAGGGTGGCCCGGATCAGGAGACTGTTTGCGTTGTTGCGCGGCGCGCGAAAGCCGTCCGCACCCAACCACGCGGCGACCAACCCTTCATCACCCAGCCGCCGCGACTCCGTCCTTCAAGCTCCGCCCCGGAAGCAGCCGGCTGATCGCGTCCTCCATGTGCGCGTCCAGCAACTGCAGCGCCGTCTCCTCGTCGCCCGACCGCAGGGCTTCGATGATCCGCGTGTGCTCCTCCAGCCGATCCTCCACGCCCTGATACGTGCTCTGCAGCAACGTCAGGCACATCCGCGTCTCGATCAGCAACGTCCGGGCCATCCGCATCAACCGCTTGCTGCCGGAGGCGTTGATCAGGGCCTCGTGAAACCGGAGGTCCGCCTCGGACAACGCGGCCGGATCGTCCGCGGCGGCAGCCATGTCGGCCACGTTCTGCTCCAAGATGGCAGCCACCGCCTCGCGGTCGCCGCGGAACGCGCACAGCAGGGCGGCTCTTTCCACGGCGGACCGGGCGAGATAAATATCGAACACGTCAGCCGGTTCGAGGTCGATCACGAACAGGCCCCGGTGGCGTTCGCTGCGCAGCAAGCCCTCGGACACGAGGTGCTGCATCGCCTCCCGCAGCGGGCCGCGCGAGACCTGGAAGCGGGCGGCCAGGTCGGTTTCGCCGAGCTGGGTGCCCGGCGGCAGTGCGCCGGTCATGATCGCGTCGCGCAGCTGGCGCGCGATCACCGCGGCGGTCGATTCCCGGCTCACCGGTTCTATGTCAGGGAGTGCGACCACGGGTCAGCCCCTCGTCCGGAACAGCGCGCCCAGCGAACGCACCAGCCGAGTCGTGCCGGTCAGGCGCAGGCCTTCCCACACGGTCACCTGGTTGGCGGTCAGCACCGGCTTGCCGAGCTTCTCCTCGATCGCGGTGATCTCGCCGAGCGTGCGCATCGCGGTGTCGGGCACCAGAATCGCGTCGGCGTCCGGGTGGTCGTGGCTTACCGCCAGATCGACGACAGCCTCGGGCGCGAGCTGGCCGACTTCGGCGGCGGTGTCGATGTCGGCGCTCGACATCGACAGCACCTCGACGCCTCCCGCGGCGAGGAAGTCCACGAACAGCCGCGCGACGTCGTCGGGGTAGCTCGCGGCCACCGCGACTCGTTGCACGCCAAGGGCTTTCGCCGCGTGCACGAAGGCGAACGACGTGCTCGACGCCGGGACCCCGGCAACCGCGGCGAGCTGGTCGGCCTGGTTGCGCGCGCCGTCCCAGCCGTACACGAAGCTGCCGGACGTGCAAGCCCACACCACCGCTTCCGGCTGGTGCTTCGCGAGCAGCCGGGCGCCTTCGGCGAGCCGGGCTTCGCTGCCGAGGTCGAGCAGTTCCGGCACGGCGTGCAGGTCAGTCCCGTAAATATGGGCGACCGGCAGGCTGATGGCGCCTTCGGAGCCGCCGAGAAGCTGTTCCGCGAGCGGGTAGTCGTCCTCGGCCGCGTGGTCGGGGTAGATGAAGCCGATCGTGGTCACGAAACCTCCGGGATGCGCAAATTGTCGACAATATTAGCGGGACGGGTCAAGACACCTCCCGCAGCCACTGGCCGGGACCCACGACGGGCAGCCGCATCCGGCGCAGGCAGGCCCACATGGTCAGCTGGTTGGCGGTCAGCACGGGTTTGCCGAGCGCCTTCTCCAGCGGTTCGATCAGGTCGAACGTGGGGAGGTTGGTGCAGCTGACGAAAATCGCCTCGGCCTCGCGGTGGTCCGCGGCCAGGATCCGCTCGGCGATGGTGCGGTAGCTGACCTTCCAGATGCCGCCGCCCAGCCCGAGGTGGTCGCTGGACACGGTGTCCACGCCGACCTCGGCGAGGAAGTCGTGGAGTTTGCCGGTGAGGTCGGCGTCGTACGGCGTGAGCACCGAGACCCGGTGCAGGTCGAGCTGGTGCAGCACCTCGACGAGAGCGCCGGAGGTGGTGACCGCGTCCGGCGCGCCCGCGTCGCAGATCGCCTTGGTGAGGGAGCGTTCGTAGTCGATGCCGTTCACGAAGCTGCCTGACGTGCACAGGTACGCGACCACCTCGGGCTCCACGTGCAGCACGTCGCGCGTGGCCGTGGCGAGGTGCCGGCTGTCGCTCACCAGCTGGGCCATTTCCATGCTCACCGGGACCGGTTCGTACGGGGTGCGGGCGAGGTGCAGCGACACCTCCATCGGCACCCAGCGCCACAGTTCGCGCTCGAGCGCGAGGTCGAACGGCGCGATCACGCCGATGCCGCGCTGGGCTAGCGGGCCCTCGAACGCGAGGAAGTCCAGATCCAAGGTTCAGCCTCCGGAATACGCCTGTGCGGATGCCCGTCCGGTGCTCCGGGGGTGGTCCTCGGATTGTTGACAATCATACGAGCCACTTTTACCGTGTCAATCGTGATCGCCCCGGAAACCCCCGTACTGGCAGTGCTCTGCGGGGCAGACCAACCACCGGACATGGCCGCTATCGAAGACGCGGCGGTAGTTCGTTACACCGACGAGCGCGGCCTCGCCGGTGCGCTGGCCGGAGCCGACGCGCTTTTTGTCTACGATTTCCTTTCCGGCGCCGTCCCGGGGGCCTGGCCCGCGGCGGACCGGTTGCAGTGGCTGCACATCGCGAGCGCCGGCGTCGACCCGGTGCTGTTCCCGGGGCTGCGCGAGAGCGACGTGGTGCTCACGAACTCGCGCGGGGTGTTCGACGACGCCATCGCGGAGTACGTGCTCGGCGTCGTGCTGTCGTTCGCCAAGGACTTCGCGCGTTCGCTCGACCTGCAGCGCGCCGGCACGTGGAAGCACCGCGAGAGCGAGCGGATCGCCGGGCGGGAGGTGCTGGTGGTCGGCACCGGGCCGATCGGAAGGGCCATCGCGCGGATGCTGCGGGCGGCCGGGATGCGCGTGTCCGGGGCGGGCAGGCGAGCCAGGGTCGGGGATCCGGACTTCGGCGTCGTGCGCGAATCCACC
Organism: Amycolatopsis sp. NPDC059235; assembly: GCF_042754125.1. Lineage (NCBI taxonomy): Bacteria > Bacillati > Actinomycetota > Actinomycetes > Pseudonocardiales > Pseudonocardiaceae > Amycolatopsis > Amycolatopsis sp. NPDC059235. The sequence goes on along the minus strand of NZ_JBHZAG010000029.1, from coordinate 49,662 downwards.
GAGCTGGCGCGGTATTTGCCCGAGTTCGACTACGTCGTCGCGGTCGCGCCGCTCACCGATCAGACCAAGGGCATGTTCGACGCCTCCGCGTTCGCCGCGATGAAACCGTCCGCGCGATTCGTGAACGTCGGCCGCGGCGAACTGGTGGTCACGTCCGATCTGATCGCGGCCCTGCGAGCCGGCGAGATCGCCGGGGCCGCGCTCGACGTCTTCGAAACCGAGCCGCTGCCCGCCGAGAGTCCACTGTGGACCATGCCGGACGTCCTGCTGTCGCCGCACATGTCGGGCGACTTCATCGGCTGGCGGCGGACTCTGGTCGAGGTGTTCGCGGGGAACTTCCGGCGCTGGGTCGCCGGGGAACCGCTGTGGAACGTCGTGGACAAACGGCTCGGCTACGTGCCGTCCGAATCGCAGGGAGGCGCCGGATGGGCGACCGGGAATTGACCGCCAGCGAACTCGTCGCCGCCTACGCCACCGGCGAACTGTCGCCGGTCGAGGCGACGAAGAGCGCCCTGCAGAACATCGAGGACCGCGACGGCGAGATCAACGCCTACTGCCTCGTCGATGCCGAACGCGCGCTCGACCAGGCGAAAGCGGCCGAGGCCCGGTGGCGCGACGGGAATCCGATCGGCGCGCTCGACGGGGTTCCCGCGTCGATCAAGGACATCTTCCTCACCCAGGGCTGGCCGACGCTGCGCGGTTCCACGAGCATCCCGGTCGACCAGCCGTGGGAGGTCGACAGCCCGGTGATGGCGCGGATGCGCGAGGCGGGCCTGGTCGTGCTGGGCAAGACGACCACGCCGGAGATCGCGTGGAAAGGCGTCACCGACAGCGCGCTTGCGGGCATCACGCGCAATCCGGTGAACCCGCGGATGACGGCGGGCGGGTCCAGCGGCGGAAGCGCGGCCGCGGTCGCGGCGGCGATGGGCGAGCTGTCCGTCGGCACCGACGGCGGCGGTTCGGTGCGGATTCCCGCGTCGTTCTGCGGAATCGTCGGCATGAAACCGACCCACGGCCGGATCCCGTTGTTCCCCGCGAGCCCGTTCGGCCCGCTCGCGCACGCCGGGCCGATGGCGCGCTGCGTGGACGACACGGCGTTGCTGCTGGACGTCCTCGCGCTGCCCGACCACCGCGACCCGACCGGGCTCGCGCCGCCGATCAGCGCGTACCGCGAGGCGGTGCGGCGCGACGTGCGCGGGCTGATCGCGGCGTACTCGCCGGCGCTCGGTTTTGTCGACGTGGACCCGGAAATCGCCGCGATCGTCCAGTCGGCGGTGCAGTCGCTCGCCGACGCCGGGTTGCAGGTCGAGCAGGCCGATCCCGGATTCGCCGACCCGAAGGACGCCTTCGACGTGCTGTGGTCGGCAGGCGCGGCGAAGTCGCTCGACGCGTTCCCGCCGGGCAGCGAGCCGCGGGTCGACCCGGGCCTGCGCCGCGTCTGGGAACGGGGCCACACCTACTCCGCGGGCGATTACCTCGACGCCACCGCGGAACGCGCCGCGCTCGGCATCCTGATGGGCGAGTTCCACACCCGCTACGACGTGCTGCTCACGCCGACCGTCCCGATCCCGCCGTTCGAGGCGGGCCACGACGTGCCGCCGGGCAGCGGGATGAGCGAATGGCCGGAGTGGACGCCGTTCACCTACCCGTTCAACATGACGCAGCAGCCCGCGATCAGCGTCCCGGCCGGGCGCACCGAATCGGGCCTTCCGGTGGGACTGCAGATCGTCGGCCCGCGGCATTCGGACGACCTGGTGCTGGCGGTGGCGAAGCTGCTGGAGGAGGTCCGGCCCTGGGCCGCGCCGTGACGCTCGCCGGGCAGACGCGAGTCACGTTTCCGGCGCGATCAGCTGTGGCAGGCTGTCGCGTATGACCGAGTTCACCGCGCCCATCGACGACCGCTGGTTCGAGGACTACCCCGAGGGATCGGTGTACGAGTTCGGCGACACGACCGTCACCGAAGCGGAAATCGTCGAGTTCGCCGAGAAGTACGACCCGCAGAGCTTCCACGTCGACCCGGCGGCGGCGAAGGATGGCCCGTTCGGCGGGCTGATCGCGAGCGGCTGGCACACGTCCAGCCTGATGATGCGGATGTTCGCCGACCACTACCTGTCGTCGGTCGCGAGCCTCGGCAGCCCCGGCATCGACGAACTGCGCTGGCCGCGCCCCGTGCGGCCAGGGGACCGGCTGCGGATGCGGGCGACCGTCACCGAGGCGCGGCGGTCGAAGTCGAAGCCCGATCGCGGCCTCGTCCGCACCCGGATGGAAGTGTTCAACGGCGACGACGAACTGGTGTTCAGCGCGAGCGCGGTCAACTTCCTGTCGGTGCGACCGGAGCCGCCTGCCGGTTCGTGAGCTGCCGGATCTCGCGGCTGCACAGCGCGAGCCCGGTCGAAACCAGGATCAGCACCCCGCACGCGACTAGCACCGGCTCGCGGCCGAAGTGCTGCACGAGGGGACCCGCCGCGATCTGCCCGAGCGGCATCGCGGCGAGTGAACCCACCATGTCGTAGGAGTACACGCGGGCGAGCCGGTCGGGCGGGATGTGCTCCTGCAGCGACACGTCCCACGCGACGCTGAACTGCTCCATCCCGAGCCCGGCCGCCAGCATCGCGATCAGCAGCGGGACGAGCGACGGCCACCAGCCGAGCGTCAGCACCGGAAGCGCGTCCATCGCCACCAGGGCCACTCCGATGAACAAGGCGTGCCGCGGCTGCCAATGCGCGGCGACGATCCCGCCGAGGAACGCGCCCGCGGTCTGCACCGCCAGCGCCAGGCCCCAGCTGGACCGTCCGAAGGTTTCGTCCGCGACGACCGGCCCGATGACCGCGAGCGCGCCGATTCCGGCGGCATTGACGACGCCGAACTGCGCCACCACCGCCCACACCCAGGTGCGGGACCGGAACTCGTGCCACCCGGTGATCAGATCGGCGATCGGCCTGCTGCCCGAAACCCGGTCGGTCCGCGGCAACCGGACCGCGTGATAGGCGAGCGCGGCGGCGAAGAACAGCAGCGCGTTCAGCGCCAGCGCCCAGCCGGATCCGGTCGCCGCCACCGCGACCCCGGCGACTCCGGCCCCGGCGATGCGGCCGCCGTTGATCAGCAACCGCAGCAACGCGTTCGCCGGGGCCAGCAGTTCCCTTGGCACGGTCTGCGGAGTGATCGCCCCCGCGGCGGGCAGCGACATCGCCGCGACCGCCCCGTTGACCACGCTCAGCGAGATCAGGAACGGGATCGAAGAGAATCCACAAAGGACACTCGCGGCGATCAGCGCCTGGCTGAGCCCGGCCGCGATCTCGGTGCCCTGCAGGATCACCGCGCGCGGCAGCCGGTCCGCGAGGACGCCGCCGAAAAGCAGCAGCAGCACGTTCGCCAGCGACCGGGCGCCGACGACCAGCCCGAGATCGACCGCCGACCCGGTGCGGTCGAGCACCGCGAACGCGAGCGCGACCGGAGCGACCGAGTTGCCGAAGGTGCCGAGCGTTCGCCCGGCGGCGAGGGCGCGGAAACTGCGGTGCCGCAACGGCTCCAGGAGGCTCACCTGGCGAGCATCCTCTGATTGTCAACCGAATAATCAGCAGTTGAGAACGCTCGGCGAGGTCAAGCGAAGAGTGCTGTGCTCGGCGCATGCGGACGACGCCCCTTGGCCGCAGCGGCCTCGAAGTCTCCCGGATCGCCTTCGGCACCGGCGGGTTCGGCGGCCAGTGGGGCGGCTTCGACGAGGACACCGCGATCGCGGCGATCCGGCGCGCGCACGAATTGGGCATCACGCTCTTCGACACCGCCCGCGCCTATGGCACCGCCGAAGCGCTCCTCGGCAAAGCGTTGCGCAGCGAACTGGACCACCGCCGCGACAGCGTCGTCATCGCCACCAAAGGCGGGACGAACCCCGGTTCCGAACGCATCCGCGATTCGCGTCGAGCATGGCTTACGCAAGGCGTGGACGAGAGCCTGCGCGCGCTCGGCGTCGACCATCTCGACCTCTACCAAATCCATTGGCCCGACCCGCGGACGCCGGCCGCCGAGGTCGCCGGGACGCTGCGGGAGTTCGTGGACGCGGGCAAGATCCGCCACGCCGGAGTGTCGAACTACGACTCCGCGCAGCTCAGCGCAGTGAACGAGACGGCATTGAACAAGACGGCATTGAACGAGACGGTGGAAACCGTGCAGGTGCCCTACCACCTCTTCCGCCGCGGCGCGGAAACCGATCCGCTCCCGTACGCCCGCGAGCACAACCTCGGCGTGCTCGCCTACAGCGCGCTCGGCAGCGGTCTGCTCACCGGCTCGCTCACTGCCGAGACGGCGTTCGACCCGGCGGACTGGCGCTCGCGCTCGTCCGCTTTTCGTGGGGACTCGTTGCGGCACAACCTGAAGATCGTCGACCAGCTCGCCGCTTTCGCCAAGGACAGAGGTGCGGCGGTGAGCCAGTTGGCCATCGCGTGGACGCTGGCGAAGGCCGACGTCGCCATCGTCGGCGCCCGCCGCCCGGCCAGCATCGAGAAGAGCGCGACCGACCTTCAGCTCACCTCAGCGGACCTCGCCGAGATCGACCGCATCGTCGCCCAAGCCGTCCCGGTCGGCGGAGCCAGCCCGGAAGGCATCGACTGACCGGCTACCCCCGCGTCGCGAATTCCAGCTCGGCGAGCGCCGTATCCAGATGCGTCAGGATCCGCTGCAGGTGCGGGACGCTGCGCCGGCACCCGGTGACGCCGAAGTCGAGGTTGTCCCCGTTGCTGGTCAGCGTGATGTTCAGGGCCTGCCCGTCGAGCAGCACCGACGCCGGGTAGATGCCGTCCAGCGCCGCGCCGTTCCAGTACATCTGCTTGCGCGGGCCGGGGACGTTCGAGATCACCAGGTTGAACGGCGGGCGCGTGTTGCCGACGACGCCGGGGATCGGCGACGCCCCCAGCTGGGCCACATTGATCCCGGACAGCAGCAGCGTCTGCAGCGGCGAGAGCTGCGAGAACAGCTTCTTGCCGTTCGACATCGACTCGGAGATCGCGGCCAGCCGCCGCGCCGGATCGGTCTCGTCGGTGGCCAGGTTGCACAGCAGCGCGCCGATGTTGTTGCCGGTCGCGTCGCCGGAGTCGCGGCGGCGCAGCGACACCGGGACCATCGCGACCAGCGGCGCGTCCGGCAGCGCGCTCTGTTCGATGAGGTAGTCGCGCAGCGCGCCGGAGCACATCGCGAGCACGACGTCGTTGCGGGACACGCCCGCGGCGGTCGCGACCTCGCGCACCCGGTCGAGCGGCCAGGACTGCGCGGCGAACCGGCGCGCGCCGCCGATCGGCACGTTCAGCATCGTCTTCGGCGCCTGCATCGGCAGCGTGAGCCGGTGCTCGCGGAACGCCTCGCGGGCGACCTTCGCCGCGGCTGGCGCGATACCCGCGACCTGCTCGAACGTCTTGCCCACCAGGGCGAACGGCGACGCCGGGGCGCGGCCGTTGTGGTTCGCGGCGGGCTTGTCGCGCGAACCCCACGGCGGCGGGCAGTCCAGGTCGGCCGGGTCGTCCGACAGCGTGCCCTGCAGATGCCGCAGTGCCGAAACGCCGTCCATCAGCGCGTGGTGGATCTTCGAGTACACCGCGAACCGGCCGTCGCGCAGTCCTTCGATGAGGTGTGTTTCCCACAGCGGCCGGTGCCGGTCGAGCAGCGTGCTGTGCCAGCGCGAGGTGAGTTCGAGCAGTTCGCGGATCCGGCCCGGCTGCGGCAGCGCGGAATGCCGGAAGTGATAGTCGAGCTCCAGGTCGGTGTCACGCGACCAGCGCACGTGCCCGACGGTGTTCACCGGGCGGCTCGGCCGCATCCGGAACACGCTGCGCATGTTGTCCGACTCCAGCAGGCCGCGGCGAAGGTCGCGCAGGTAGTCCTCGCCCGCGCCCTCGGGTTTGCGGAACAACTGGAGCCCGCCGACGTGCATCGGGTGCTCGCGGGTTTCGACCATCAGGAACATCGAGTCGGTCACCGGCATCAACGGCATTCGGACACCCCTTTCCGCCGCCACGGGGACCTCGGCGTCCCCGGCACCCGGAGTGTACGCACGAAAAAGCCGGTATCTCAGATCTCGCGGCCAGGTGGGGGACAACGGGGCGGCGCGGCAGGCCGCGGACCCTGACAAACCCTGTCCGGTGACGTGTCTGCGGCTGCTTACCGGGGGCGGATACCATCGCTGGCGTGGCAGGACGGACTGGAGCTCAGCAGCTGGGGGACGCGCTCACGGCTCTCGGGACCGAGGTGGTGTTCGGCCTGCCGGGAGTCCACAACCTGCCGCTGTGGGAGGCGTTGGCGGACACCGGGATCCGGCTCGTCAACGTCCGGCACGAACAGACCGCGGGATACGCCGCCGACGGTTATGCCCGCAGGACGGGAAAACTCGGCGTCGCGCTCGTGACCACCGGCCCCGGCGCGGCGAACACGCTCGGCGCGGTCGGCGAGGCGATGGCGTCCGCGGCCCCGGTGCTCGTGATCGCCACGGACATCCCGTCGACGCTGCGCCGTCCGGGTGTCGTGCGCGGGGTGCTGCACGAAACTTCCGACCAGCAGGCGATGTTCGCGCCGGTGACCAAAGCCGGGTTCACCGTGCACCGCGCGGACCAGATCGCCACGACGCTGCACCGCGCCGCCCGGCTCGCGCTGATGCCGCAAAGCGGCCCGGTGTATTTGGGCATTCCGACCGATTTCCTCCGGGAGACCACGCCGCCGCGCGAACCGCCCGCGCCGCCCGCCGAGCGCGTGCTCGACCTGCCGGACCTGCCTCGTGCGTCGGAGCTGCTGGCGTCCGCGCGCCGTCCGCTGATCTGGGCGGGCGGCGGCGCGCTGCGTTCCGAAGCCGGGGAAGCGATCGGGCAGCTCGCGCAGCGGCTCGCCGCGCCGGTGCTCACCACGTTCGGCGCGCGCGGCCTGCTTCCGCCCGAACATCCTTGCCTGGCCCCGAATCCGGTGCACGCGCCGGAGGTCGGGCAGCTGTGGGACGAGGCCGACGTGGTGCTCGCGATCGGCACCGACTTCGACGGCCTGATGACGCAGAACTGGCTGATGCCCGCGCCGCCGAAGCTGATCGCGATCAACGTCGACGCCGGCGACGCGGCGAAGAACTACCGGCCGGACGTAACCCTGGTCGGCGACGCCCGCCGCGTCGTCGAATCCCTGCATCCGGAAACTCGCCCCGGCCTGGACGAGCTGACCGCGCGGCTGGCCGGCATCGGCCGCCGGGTGCGCAGGCGCATCCGCGACGAGGAGCCGCAGGCCGCCGACTTTCTGTCCACTTTGGAGGAAGTGCTCCCGGCGGACGGGACGATCGTCACCGACATGTGCGTCGCCGGATACTGGATCGGCGGCTTCCACCGGGTCCGCGCGCCGCGGCGGCTGGCGTACCCGATGGGCTGGGGCACGCTCGGCTACGGCTTCCCGGCGTCGCTCGGCGCGGGCGCGGCGGCCGAGGCGACCGGCGGCGGTCGCGTCCTGTGCGTCACCGGCGACGGCGGTTTCCTTTACGCGGTAGGGGATCTGGCGACGCTGGCCGAGGAACAGCTGCCGGTGACGGTCGTGATCGTGGACGACGGCGGCTACGGCATGCTGCGCTTCGACCAGGACCAGGAAGGCCTGCCGCACCGCGGAGTCGATTGGGACAGCCCCGATTTCGTCGGGCTGGCCCGCTCGTTCGGCGTGCACGCGGACCGGGTGTCCGGCTTCGGCCGCGCGTTTCGCCGGCTGCTGAGCGAATTCGTGGAATCGGACGAGCCGAACGTGCTGGTGGTGCGCGCGAAGCTCAAGCCGCCGCTGAACACTTCGCCGCGGTGGTACCGGAAACCGCGCAGCTAGGCGCCGTCTAGCCGGGGCGCGCCGCCGCCTCCTTCATCCACTGCCCGCGTCACGAACGCGGACAGCCTCAGTGACGTGTCCAAGATCGGACCTTCGCGGCCTTGACTAATGTCAGGATCCTGACATACCTTAGACGGTGTCAGGAACCTGACATGACGAAAAGGAGCAGCACCGTGCCCGCCATCGGCCCCGACTTCATCTCGCTCCAGGCGCGTGACCTGGACGCTTCGCAGGCGTTCTACGAGCGGTACCTCGGCCTCGTCCGCTCGCCCGCCGGACCTCCGCACGCCGTCGTCTTCGAGACGAAGCCGATCGCGTTCGCGCTCCGCGAGGTCGTTCCCGGCACCGACCTCGCCTCCGCCGCCCGGCCCGGCATCGGCGCCGCGATCTGGCTGCTCGCCACCGACGTCCAGGCCATTCACGACGCACTCGTCGCCGACGGGCACGAGATCGTGTCCGCGCCGATCGACGGCCCCTTCGGCCGGACGTTCACCTTCGCCGACCCCGACGGCTACCACGTCACCCTCCACGACCGTGGCTGACGCGAGCACCCTGGTTTTCGGGGCTACCGGAGCACTCGGCCAGCACGTCCTGGACGCGCTGGCCGCCAGGGGCCTGAGCCCCGAAACGATCACCGCGGCAGGGCGGAACCAGGCGCGCCTCGAGGAACTCGCCTCCGCCGGGTTCCGCACCGCTGCCGTCGACCTGTCGGATCCGGCCGCCGTCGCGGACTTGGTCGCCCGGCACCCGGACATCGTGCTGATCTCGGGCCGCGACGAGAATCGCCTCGCACAGCACGAGTCGGTCATCGAGGCGGCGAAGGACGCCCGGCACGTTTACTACACGAGCGGAGTCCGCGCCGACGACGAGCGCTTCGAGATCAACGCGGACCATCGTGCGACCGAGAAGGCTCTTGTCGCTTCCGGCTTGACATACACGATTCTGCGGAACACGTGGTACATCGAGAATTATGTTCAGTCGCTGGCCGGTCCTCGCTTCACCGGCGTCCTCGCCGCCGCGACCGGTGACGCCGTCGTCGCGGCGGCCAGCCGGAAAGACCTTGCCGAGGCGTTGGCCGTCGTGGTCACCACTGATGGCCACGACAATGTCACGTACAGCCTCTCCGGCGACACGGACTTCACCTACGCCGACATTGCCGAAGCGATGTCCGTCGTGCTGGAGCGAGAGGTCGTTTATCGGCCGGTCGCTTCCGAAGAATTGCGGGCAATGCTCGGCAAAACGGGAATGGACGGCGAGCTGGCCAGCTTCTTGGTCAGCCTCGACGAAACCATCGCGGGCGGAGTTTTCGCCCGGGTCGGCGACGATCTTTCCCGGCTCCTCGGCAGGCCGACGACCGGTCTCGTCGAAGGATTGACCGCGAAATGACCCCTTCCGATCAGCGATTCTGGATCAACACCGTCACTCTGGACCACGTCGAAGGGGCCATCGAAGGCAGCTTCACGCAGGCGGATCACGGGGCGGGAAAACGTCTCCGTCAGCCACGTCCGGGCGACGAGATGATTTTCTACTCGCCGCGTACGAGCTTGCAGGGAGGAAAGCCCGTCCGGCAATTCACCGCGTGGGCCACCATTGCCGGCGACAAGCCTTACCAGGCCTACGTAAGCGACGAATTCCAGCCGTGGCGGCTCGCGGTCACCTTTCACGATTGCCGGCGCGTGGACGCGAAGCCGCTAGTCGACCAGCTGTCGTTCGTCACCGATCCCGCGCATTGGGGGTTGCCGTTCCGCCGTGGCTTGTTTTCCATTCCGCGGCAGGATTTCGCGACGATCCTCGCGTGCATGACCGCGTGAGGTCAGCTGTGCGAGTCCGCCTCCCAGCTGAGGAACGCGTCCAGGGTCGCTGATCGGTGCGCCCGCGCGCAGTGCTCGATCCATTCGGCGCCGGAGCCGGAGCGGATGAGATCGAGCAGCTGGTCGTGTTCGGCGACCGAGGCGAGCGCGCGGGCGGGGACGAACGAGAACGTCGAATCGCGGATCCTGGCGAGCTGGGCCCAGCCCTTCTTGACCAGGTCGACCAGGCTCGGGTTGGGGCAGCGGGTGTAGAGGACCTCGTGGAACTCGTGGTTGAGCCGGGTGAACTCGACCGGCTCGAGCTGGTCGAGACCGGCGCGCATCCGGTCGTTGAGCTCGCTGGCCTCAGCGAGGTCGTCGGCGCTCAGGTGCGGCGCGGCGAGCGCGGTCGCCGCGCTTTCCACGATCGCGAGCATCTGCATCGTGTGCTCGTAGCCGACCGGGTCGATCGCCGCGACGGTCGCGCCGACGTTGCGCTCGAAGTGCACCAGCCCCTCGGCCTGCAGCAGCCGCACCGCTTCCCGCACCGGGACCGTGCTCACGTCGAATTCCTTGGCCAGCGAACCGAGGACCAGCCGGTGGCCCGCCGGGTACGCGCCCGCGGTGATCCGGGACTTGAGGACTTGGTACGTGTGCTGGCTCTTGCTGAGCCCGCCGGCCGTCTCGTGTGTTGTGGACATCCCTGTCGCCTCCCCTTCACAGCCCGCCGGGGCGGGGTGTCCAGGCCACGGTAACCGGTCCGTTCGCCGCGCTAAATAATATACATTCAATCCAGACGATGCGCCGAACGAGAGACGCGCGCTCGCGGCCGCGACTGGGCTATCTGGGCAAAAAGCCTGTTCAGTTACCTCATTGAGCCTTGTCGGGGTGACGACTGATTATATACGATCTGCCACGGCCTGAAGCACCGTCAGCAGCAGGGGAGGCGCGATGCCGCGCACGACCGGGATCAGCAGAGAGCACCGTCGCGTCGTCTTGGCGGCCATGGTCGGCACGACTATCGAATGGTTCGACTTCTTCATCTACGCGATCTGCGCCGGACTGGTCTTCGCGACGCAGTATTTCGCAGTGCTCGGCAAGGACGCGCTGATCGTGTCCTTCGCGACGGTCGGCATCAGCTTCTTCTTCCGCCCGATCGGCGCGATCATCGCCGGGCATCTCGGCGACCGCCTCGGCAGGCGCGCGATGCTGATCCTCACCCTGCTGCTGATGGGGATCTCGACGGTGCTGATCGGCCTGGTGCCGAACACCGCGTCGATCGGCGTGTGGGCGCCGATCATCCTGGTGCTGCTGCGGATCGTGCAGGGGCTGTCGGCAGGCGGCGAATGGGGCGGCGCGGCCCTGCTCGCGGTCGAGCACGCGCCCGCTGAGCGACGCGGGTTGTACGGCGCGTTCCCGCAGATCGGCGTGCCGATCGGGCTGCTGCTGGCCAACGGCGTCCTCGCGCTGGTCACCGCGGTGACGTCGCCGGAGCAGTTCCTCGCGTGGGGCTGGCGGATCCCGTTCCTGCTGAGCGTGGTGCTGATCGTCGCAGGGCTGATGATCCGGTCGCGGGTCGCGGAAAGCCCGGTGTTCGAGGAGGTCCGCGAGAAGAAGGCGCGCTCGAGCATGCCGCTGGTGCAGTTGTTCCGGCACCATTGGAAGCTGGTGATCGCGGGCGCGCTGCTGTTCGCGGCCAACAACGCCGTCGGCTACATGACCACCGGCGGATACGTGCAGTCGTATGCCACGAAGACATTGCACCTCGGCCGGTCGACAGTGCTGATCGCGGTGATGCTGTCCGCGGTCGCCTGGCTGGTGAGCACGCTGATCGGCGGCTGGCTCGCGGACCGGATCGGCCGCGTCCGCACTTACCGGATCGGGTTCGTCATCCAGCTGGCGTGGATGTTCCCGTTCTTCGCGCTGATCAACACGGCCAACGTCGGACTGCTTCTGGTGGCGCTGTTCCTGTTCTCGGTCGGGCTCGGGTTCACCTACGGTCCGCAATCGGCGCTGTACGCGGAGATGTACCCGACCACGGTCCGCTACAGCGGCGCGGCGATCTCGTACGCGATCGGCGCGGTGCTCGGCGGGGCCTTCGCGCCGACCATCGCCGAATCACTGCAGACCAGCACCGGAACGGTCTACGCGGTCGCCGGCTACCTCGCCGTGATGACCGTGATCGGCCTGGTCACCAGCTTCTTCGTCAAGGACCGGAAGGGCGTGTCACTGAGTTCCGCGCCCGCGAACGCACAGGCAACCACCGTCGAAAACGTCTGAGCAGGGGGCGCGCGATGCGGACCCAGACCCGAAGCGACTACTGCGCGTGGCTCGACGCGGCCGCCCGCGACGCGCACGACGCGATCAACCGGATCCACGTCGAGGCTTACGCCGATCTGGTCCGCGCCGCCGAGATCTTCAAGGGCGAGCTGGCCTGCCGCCGTCCGTCGCGGCGGCAGGCGCCTAGTCTGCCCGGCCGGGGACAGCGCCATCGGAGCCATCGGGACGCCGGACTGCGGAGTTCGGCGATGGCGCGCGTCGAGGGGTCGCGGTTCGCCGATCCCCGGCCGGGCGGGTAGAAAGGGCGGCGGCGGCCGGTCGCCGCTCCCCGCGGCGCCAGCCGGTTGAGCCGACCCCGAGGAGGAGCAATGCCGGACCAGCAGCCGAACCCGCTGTGGCACCCGTTCGCGGACATGGGCGCGGTCGACGGGAACCGGTTCGTGGTGACCCGCGGCGAGGGGTCCTATGTCTGGGACGACGCGGGCCGTCGCTACTTCGACGCCTCCGCTTCGCTGTGGTACTCGAACCTCGGCCACGGCCGTCCCGAGATCACCCGCGCGGTCACGGAGCAGCTGGAGAAGCTGGACGCGTACAACCTGTTCGGCGGCGTCGCGAACGAGCCAGCGCTGAAGCTGGCGTCGCGGCTGTCCGAGCTGGCGCCGGTGCCGGGGTCGAAGGTGTTCCTCGGCTCGGGCGGCGGCGACATGGTGGACACCGCGGTGAAGATCGCGCGGTCCTACTTCGTCCACACCGGACGTCCGGACAAGACCCATGTCATCAGCCGGACCCAGGGCTACCACGGCACGCACGGATTCGGCACCGCGGCGGCCGGGATCCCGGTGAACGCGGAGGGCTGGGGTCCGCCTGCCGCGGATTTCTCGCAGGTGCCGTATGACAACGCGGCGGCGTTGGAGGAGGAAATCCTCCGCGTGGGGCCGGAGCGAGTGGCCGCGTTCTTCTGCGAGCCGGTCATCGGCGCGGGCGGCGTGCTGCTGCCGCCGGACGGGTACATCGAGGAAGTGGCGGCGATCTGCCGCAAGCACGAGGTGCTGTTCGTCGCGGACTGCGTGATCTGTGCGTGGGGCCGGCTCGGCACCTGGTACGGCATCGACCGTTGGTCGGTGCAGCCGGACCTGGTGACGACGGCGAAGGGCGTGACGAGCGGGACGATCCCGCTGGGCGTGCTGCTGGTCGCGCCGCACGTGGCGGAGCCGTTCTTCACCGGCCGTCCGGGCGCGCCGATCCTGCGCCACGGCGCGACGTACGCCGGGCACCCGGTCGCCTGCGCCGCGGCCAACGCGACGCTGGACATCTACGAGCGCGACGACATCATCCCGCGCGGCAAGGCGCTGGAGAAGCCGCTCGCGGACGCGCTTTCCGGTGCGGTCGGGCATCCGGCGGTGGCGGAAGTCCGGGCTGGGCTGGGATTCCTGGCCGCCGTGGAGCTGGCGCCGGACCTGCTGTCGGCGGACCCGGGCGCGCCCGGCCGGTTGCACAAGTTCCTGCTGGAGGAAGGCGTGATCGTGCGTTCGCTCGGCAAGGGGATGGCGGTGTCGCCGCCGCTGGTCGCCGAAGAGGCGGAGCTGGACTTGCTGGCGGCTGCTGTTCCGCGGGCGTTGGACCGGTTGCTGAAGAACTGACGACACTGCGGCGGCGCCGATGTCCTGGTGCCGCCGCAGCTGTCTGTCTACAAAGGACTACTTACAGGCGAGCGTTCCGGTGCGCAGCGCGTGGTTGTCGTCGTTGTCGTCGTCGGACCACACGACCTGCTTGCTTCCGTTCGCGCAGGTCGGCGAGATCGCGAAACCCTCGTTGTTGTAGTTCGACATCCCGGACGGGCGGTCGTACTGCGCGGTGACCGCGAACGCGCCCTTGGCGTTGATGTCGAGCGTGGTGGTGCGGCCCTTGCACGTGTTGTCGCATTCGGCCCACAGGTGGCCGGTCGATGGTTCGTATTCGAGGTCCATCACCGCCGGGAACCCGCTGTCGATGGTGGCGACACGCGTGTACTTGGTGCCGGACTGGTCGAGCGCGTACGCGTAGACCTTCCCGTTGGCCTCGAGCCCGACGAAGTACAGGCCGGTCCCGTGGTTCGGATAGCTCGCCGGGTCGTAGGCGGCTTTCGTGTGCTCGTCCCGGAATTTGTGCGCGGTGAGCGCCGAGTCCGGCACCCAGGCGATGGCCTCGAGACCCTTGTTGGGCTCGACCGAAGGCAGGTCCGAGGTGAGGTCCCACTCCCCGGTCGCGTTCAGCGACTTGCCCGACCCGGAGGTCGCGTACCGGAGCACAGCGGGCTTGCTGGTGTCGCCGTTGTCGTTGTCGCGCTCAGTCGAGGTGAAGACGCCGTCCGGGGTGAAGACGACCCCTTCGGCGTCCGGGTCGCCGCTGCCGTCGGAGTAGTGCATGGACTTGCCCTTGGCCCAGCCGTTGGCGGTGTCGGGCCGCCATTTGCCGCCGTCCTGGACGAGCCGGTAGAGGGTGCTCGGGCCGTTCTTCACCGCCCACAGGACGCTGGGCGATTCGTACGACACGCCGCTGAGGTTGGTGCCGAAAACCCCGGAGTCGTCGGCGATGGCCACCTTCGACCCGCCGGGCCACGCGGTGGCTTTCGGGGTGGCCGCCGGCGCCGCGTGGGCCGCGCCGGCCCCGACCGCGAGCGCGAGGACCGACAACGCGACAGTGACTCGGATTTTTCCACGCCGATGTGTTCCACGCTGGTGCGCAAGCAAGGAGCCGCTCCTTCTGTCCGTCTTGGCACGGGTGCAGGGCCGTGCCGAGGTGGTTGCTGCTGACAAGCGGCGGTCCCGCGTCGCGGGACTTACAGCAGTGGGTGATCGACAGTGGAGCACAAGGCGTGGCCAGTAGGCAACAAACAGCGGGTGACGTTGTCCCGGTGATCGGCACGGCGGTCTCGCGCCGCGCCGATCACCGTGGGAGCCAACGAGAACCGGTCACCGAGCGACGGTCCGCCACACCGGCACGTTGACGACCGCCGCCGGCATGCCGGGAGCCCCGTGGTCTCCGGGAACGATCGTGAAGCGCCATTTGTCGACGCCGCCGCCCATGATTTCGGCATAGCGGCGAGCGCCGTCCGCGTTCGCGAAGCGGACCTGCTGACCACTGGCGAGGTGGGTGATCTTGACCGCCACACTGCCTCCTGGGATCGATCGAGGGGAGGGGTTCTGCCTGGGTGCCGGCCCGCGGAGCTTCCCCCTCCGGGGCCGGCCCGATCAGTAGAACACGTGTTCGATTCTGGGGGCAATCCAGGTCCCCCTCGCGAGCGACCCGGGCCAGGCGGCCCGACGGTTAGCCGGCGCTGAAGGTTCTCGCCGGCCGACCTGTTCGTCAGATGGTCAAGCGGGCGTGCAAGGCGGTCAGTTCGGTATCGGACAGGCCGTTGTCGAGAAGGTAGTCCGGCATCGTCAACGACGTGATCGTTGAGGTCAGCGATGCTTCGACGGTGGTGTTGCGGGCCGCGAGGAGCTTGGTCACTCCGGTCAGTTGGTCAGGGATGCCGAGTGCGTCGTACCGCTGCTTCATCCGGTCGTAGGCCAGCAGATAGTCGGCGATGATCTCCTCCGGTGCTGCTCTGGCCAGCGTGAGCAGCACCAGGGCCAGCAGCCCCGTCCGGTCCTTGCCGCCGGAGCAGTGGAACACCACGCACCCCGGCGCGGCGTTCGCGATCGCCCGCACGGCGGTGACCACCAACTCGGGGTGTTCGGCCAGCATCGCCGGGAAGTACAGCGGCGAGGCCAAGTTGTCGATCTTCTTCCACTTCTCGTAGAACGGCGTGCCGACCGGTTCCAGCGGGACATGAACGGTCGTGATTCCCGCCGGTCTCGGTGCGTCGTCCGGCTCGCGCTCGTCGGGCTCGCGCAGATCGACCACAGTGCGGACCCCATATGCCCAAGCCGCCGCCCACCCGGCCTCGCTCAAGCGCGTCGGCGCCTCCATCCGGACCACCGCGCGCGGCCTGACCCGCCCCAGCCCGTTGAGATCCCGAACATTGACACACCCGTCCCAAGAAAGCTCTCTGCCGCCGATCACCGTCACAAGACGCGTGACGCCCGCTCTCGGTTGGCACCCGGCAAGCCTGCCGTGCTGCCATTTCCGCGGCCGTCGACGAACAACGACTCGCCCCGCGCCAGGCCCACTCAACTGCTTGCCGCAATTAGTTTAGATATCTAAACTAATTGCATGACGCAGACCTCGAACCCTCCAGTCCAGCCCAAACCCAAGAAACCGCTCAGGTTCAAGATCGGAGTCGCCTTCCTCGTGCTGTGCGGCCTGCTCTACCTGAGCATCGCGGTCACCCTCTTCCTGCCCCTGGACGGCGGAAGCAAGGCCGCCTTCGTCGGCGTCACCATCGTGGTCGCGGAAGCCTGCGGGCTCATCGGGACCGCGGGCGTCGGCAAGGAGGTCGTCCGCAAGGTGAAGGCGCTGCTGGGCCTCAAAAAGCGCGGCCGTGCGCGGGAGAAGGAGAGCGTTCCGGGACAATGACCCTCGTGGCAGACGAGGAAACCCGGGTGCTGGCGGACCGGATCAACCAGCTGATCGTGGACATGTGGGCCGCCGTCGAGCGGAAAGGTCCCCGCTACGACGAGTTCGAGCTGACCAATCAGCAGCACCTCATCCTCGGGCTGATCATCCGCGACCCGGACGTGACGCCGAAGCAGCTGGCCGAGAAAGTCGGCGTATCGAAGGGCGCGATCAGCCAGCACTTGGCCCGCCTGGAGCAGGACGGCTATCTCTCCCGGGAGAAAAGCCCCGCCGACGGGCGTGTGCAGATCTTCCGGCTCCGCGACCACGGCATCGCCTATCAGCGGGCCATGGAGCACTACGACCGCTACCTCGAGGACTCCTATGCCGCGAATCTCACCCCGGCGGAGATGGAACAGATCGCGGCCTCGCTGGAGAAACTGAAGCGGGCCTTCGAAAACTAGGTCGGGACGGCCAAAACCGCTTGTGCTACAAGGAAGAACGCACCATAGCCACCCGCGGCCACCGGTCCAGCCCCCGCGCGATCTCCGTCCGCCGGATCTCCCGCAGTGCCGGTCCGAGATCCTCGTCCGCCAGCACGCGGAACCCGAGCCGCTCGTAATAGGGCGCGTTCCACGGCACCTCCGCGAACGTCGTCAGCGTCAGCCCGGACAGCCCGCGCTCCGTTGCCCATGCGCCGACCGTCTCGATCAGTGCTCGACCCAAGCCGCGGCGTGCGTGGCTCGGCAGCAGTGAAACCTGTTCCACGTGGCCGAAACCGTCGACTTCCTCGGCGAGCACGTACGCCGCGATCACCCCGTCGTCGTCCCAGACCCAGCACCGGCCCTCGGACTGGAACACCGCGAGGTCCTCGACCGAAGGCGGTGCGTCGTCGGCGATCTCGGCCATGCCGACGGTCCGGAACGGTTCTCCGGCGGCGCGTTCGAGGTCGGGCAACACAGACAGGTCGGCGGGGGCCGCGAGACGGATCACCGGTCCGATTTTACGGCTACACCGAGTACTCGGAAATCGCCTTTCCGATCTGCTCGGCGTAGCCGCGCAACGCCGTGATCGCCCGTTCGCGCTCCGTGTCGCCGACGCGCGTGGCCGGCCCGACGAGGCTAAGCACGCTCGGCCGGAGCCGGTCCGCGTCGACCGGTACCGAGCACGCCCACACGCCGTCCTCGATCTCGCCCCAGCTCTGCGCATAGCGGTTGACCAGCGCGTGCTTGAGGGTGTCGCGCACCTCGGCACCGCGTTCGTCGGCGATCCGGGCGACCTGGCGTTCGCGTTCGCCGTCGGGCAGCAGGGCGAGCAGCATCTTCCCGGTCGCGCCGACGCCGAGCGGGATCGAATGCCCCGGCTGGAACGTGAACCGCATCGCGCGGTCGCATTCGACCCGGTCGCTGCACACCGCGAAATCGCCGAAGTGCTGGAACAGCAGGATCGTCTCGCCGAGTTCGCGCGCGGCCTCCTCCATCGTCGGCCGCGCGATCCGCGCCAGGTCGTTCGCGAGCCGGGCGGCGCGCGCGAGCGGCATGACGCGGCTGGTGACGTGGTAGCGCCCGGAGCGCGCCTCTTCGAGCAGCTGCAGTTCCTTCAGCAGCTGCACGTAGCGATAGGTGGTGGCGACCGGGCTGCCGATCACCCCGGCGAGTTCCGCCACGCTGGCCTCCCAGCGCTGTTCGGTGAACGACAACAGCAGCTGGAGCACTTTGCGGGAACTGTTGGCGCCGGCCGTCCGACGGAGTCCGGGTTCCGACATCCTGAAAGCCTCTTCGTGAGATCACCGAATTCAGTCACGAACGCGTCGGTAAATTACCACAGGTCACGGTTTTTCCGCCCCAGCAAGGAACGGTGTCAGCAATCCGGGCACAGCGGTGTCGGCGAGCGCGAGCCCGGCGCCCTGCTCGACGTCCAGCACGCGGTAGTGCCCGCGGCCGGCGGCGATCGGCGCGGTGACGGTCACGAGACCGGCCCGCCGCTGGAACAGCGACTGGTGCACGACGATCCCGGTCAGCCGGTCACGCCGGACGGCGACCGTCGCCCTGGCCAGCGACCCGGAACGGGTCACCAGGTACCGGCCGGTGATCGCGTGGCCGAGCGAGCGGTACCGGTCGAAGCCCACCAGGACGGCGAACGGCAGCAGCACGAGCGCGGCCTGCCACGGCCATTCCGGCAGCACGTCGAGCCGAGCCAGCGCGAACAGCGCGGCCGACAGCGCCAGCACAGCGAAGACGGCACGGGTGATCCGGCGGGTCAGCGCGCGCCGGGAATGCCGCACGAGGGGGATGTTCGCGAAGTCCTCGCCGAGCACGTCGCTCGCGATCTCCGTGGCCTTCGCGGCCGGAGCGGGCGGCAGCAGCAGGCCGCCGCCGCGGTCCGCGCCCTTGCCCTCGCGCAGACCCGCCGCGACCGCGACGCACTTCGCGCCGCCGACCATCCGCAGCGGCAACGGTTCCTTGATCTCGACCCCGCGCAACCGGTCTTCCTCGATCGACACCGACCGAGTCGTGATTAGCCCGCGCCGGATGTGCAGTGTCCCGCCCGGTTCGCGCGTGAGCCGGAAGTTCCAGAACGACAACACGTATCCGCCGACCGACAGCACCGACACCAGCACGAGCAGCCCGGCCGCCGCCAGCACCACGGTGAGCCACACCGGCTGTGCGAGCGCGCGGGCGGTGAGGTCGCGCAGCGGCCCGAAGCTCGTCGGATCGAAGTGCAGTTCGTGCGCGAAGTGATAGACGGTGCCGAGAATCGCCGCGACCAGGGCGAGCCCGGACAGCGTGAACGGCGCGAACCGCACCCAGCGCTTGTCGACCTCGGCGACGAGCGACTCCGGCGGTCGCGGCGCCTCGGATTCGGCCGGTTTCCGGTGCAGCAACAGGGTCCGCAGCCGCTGGGCTTCGGCACGGGTGACCGCGTCGAGCACCAGCTGGTCCTTGCCCGGCCCCTTTCCGTGCTCGTGCCGTCCGGTGCCGATTCGTACTGCGGAAAGCGAGAAAAGCCGATGTTTCGGCTCTGAAACCACGTCTACGGCACGGATTCGATCGAGCGGAATCGCGCGTTGCTTGCGCAGCAGCAACCCGGTGTGCCATTCGATCTGGGTCGCGGTGACGCGGTAGCGCGAGGTGAGGCAGTGCGAAATGCCGACGCCGATAGTCACGGCGGTGGCCACGAGACCGATCCACTGCCAGTAATTCCCGTGGCCGAGCAGCAGCGCGCCAACCAGTACCGGAAGCGACTTCACCAGGTCGAGAACGGGGCGGATCAACAACATCCGGCGGTCGAGACGGTGCCAGGGCGCGTCGCCGGTGCCTTCGGCGGCGACCGGCGGGGAGGGCGCGGTGGCGTTCACGTCGCGTCCCCGCGCACGGCCTGGGTGGTGCGGGTCAGCTCGTCGGCCAGCGTGACCGCGACTTCGCGGTCGAGCCCGGAGATCCGCAACGGCCCGGCGGCCGACGCGGTCGTGACGGTGAGCCGGGCCAGTCCGAACAGCTGCTCCAGCGGACCGCGTTCGACGTCGACCGTCTGGATCCGCGAGATCGGCGCGATCCGCCACTCCTGCTTCAGCCAGCCGGACTGGGTGTAGACGGCCTCGCCGGTGACCTCCCAGCGATGCACGCGATACCGCCACTGCGGCATGATCAGCAGGTGCAGCGGGGCCAGCACGCAGGAGAGCACCAGCGTCACCGTGAGCCACGACGGCGGGTCGTCCGCGGTCGCGACCACCACCGCCTGCACCGCGAGCACGACCAGCCAGCCGGTCCCGGCCGACGCCGCCCAATGGCCGATCGCCCGGCGGCTCACCCGGTGTTCGGGCGGGCGCAGCCGCAGTTGCAGAGTGGTGGATTCCTCGGTGTTCACCTGCTCAGAGTGCCCGACCGGACGCGCAGATGCCCACGACAAGTGTCACGGTCCCCCGATCCGGGGTGGCCGATGAGTGCGGGGCGTTACTATTTCCGCCGCGCGCGGGATGGATTCGCAGCCGGGCCGCGTTGTACCGCGTACGTCCGTGCAAGCGAGCAGCAGGAGGATCCGGTGGGACTCGATCCCGAGGAACTGTACGAGGTGGACTCGGACGTCCCCGACCTGGACGGAGCCGTGCTCCTGCACTTCTTCGAGGGTTTCATGGACGCGGGCTCGGCCGGGCGGCTGGTCACCGACCACCTCGCAGGCGAAGTGGAGAACCGGGTCATCGCGCGGTTCGACGTCGACCGGCTCATCGACTACCGGTCGCGCCGCCCGACGATGATCTACGCGGTCGACCACTGGGAGGAATACGAGGCTCCCGAGCTGGTCGTGCGCCTGCTGCACGACGACGACGGCATGCCGTTCCTGCTGCTGTCCGGCCCCGAACCGGACCGCGAATGGGAGCTGTTCGCGGCCGCCGTGCGGCAGCTGGTGGAGCGCTGGGGCGTGCGGCTGACCGTGGGTTACCACGGGATTCCGATGGGCGCCCCGCACACGCGCCCGCTCGGCGTCACCGCGCACGCGACCCGCGAGCACCTGGTCGGCGAGCACCAGCCGCTGCCCAATCGCATGCAGGTCCCGGGCAGCATCGCCGCGCTGCTGGAGTACCGCTTCGGCGAATGGGGCCACGACGCGATGGGCTTCGCCGCGCACGTGCCGCACTACCTGGCGCAGTCGACCTATCCGGCCGCCGCGCTGACGATCCTCGAGTCCATCGGCAAGGCCACCGGCCTGCGCCTGCCCGACGGCGAACTGCGCACCGCGGCCGAGGTGGCCAAGGCGGAAATCGACCGCCAGGTCGCGGAATCCGACGAATCCGCCGACGTGGTGCGCGCGCTGGAGCGTCAGTACGACACGTTCACCGAAGCGTCCGGGCACAGCCTGCTCGCCGAATCGCAGGAACACATGCCGACGGCGGACGAGCTGGGCTCGCAGTTCGAACGATTCCTCGCGGAACAGGGCGGGGACGGCTCCGAACGCTGAGCCGAGAGGTACGCGACGCCTGCGGATCGGACCGTCTGCCAGGCCCACCAGAGCCGGGCCGTCATGATCGCCACGCCGGACATGGTGCGGCCCGCACGTTGCCGGGAGGCGGCGGGGACGGGTGTGGCGGGTGACATCTGGTGAAGCTAGCCGGTGCGCGGGTCGGCCCGGCACCCGGACAGGCCCCTAGCGCTTCCGCCGCCGTCCGTGAGGGGAACCCTGACGGAATCAGAGTCCCTCAGGGTTCCCCTCACGGACAACCACAGAGGGACCCGGCCATCCCACCAGCTGCCGCAGCGCCTCGCTGGTCGGCCCGAACGCGTCCCCGAGCAGCGCGTGCAGCTCGCCGTTGAACGTTTCGATCACCGGCCGAAGCCGGGCTAGCGTCGCGGTTCCCTCGGCGGTCAGGTCCAGCACTAGCGCCCGGTGCTGCCGCGGATGCGGCTCCCGGACGATCAGCCCGGCGTCGATCAGCCGCCCGGTCATCGCGGTGATCGCGGATTCGCGCTGGCCCAGCTCAGCGGCCAGTTCGCGCTGGGTGAGCCCCGGCCGATCGTGCACCGCGAGCAGCGCGCCGAGCTGCGCGGTCGTCACGCCGCCCGCCGCGAGGCAGCGCCGGTCGCCCTCGACGCGCAGCCGGTGTGCCGCGCTCTGCAGCAGGAAGAAAAGACGTTCGTCGGCGGCCATGCGGGGATCTTGACAGTGATCTCTCCTCGCCGCCATCCTCACTTCACTACTGAAGTACTTCACTACTGAAGTGAGGACTGGGAATGGACTTGGACTTCGCGCGCGCCGGACTCGCCGCACAACCGTTCAGCGTCCTGCTCGGCGCGCGAGCCGAGGAATTCGGCGACGGCCGCGCGGTGCTGGAGCTGGAGGTCCGCGACGATCTCCGGCAGCAGAACGGCTACCTGCACGGCGGCGTCCTCGCCTACGCCGCGGACAACGCGCTTACCTTCGCCGCCGGGAGTGTGCTCGGCGCGCAGTTGCTCACGAGCGGTTTCTCCATCGACTACCTCGTCCCTGCCGACGGAGTGCTGCTGCGCGCGGAAGCGATGGTGGTCCAAGCGAGTCGTTCGCGGGCCACCTGCCGGTGCGATCTGTACACAGTGGACAGAGACGGGAAGTCGACGTTGTGCGCGGCGGCGCAGGGATCCGCGGTGGTCCGGCGGACGGCTACTCCCGGGTAAACCAGGCAGTTCGAGGCGGCGTCCGGTTGTCGGCTATCGTCCCGGAATGAACCAGGAAAGCCAAGATCGGCTGACGACAAGGACTTTGGGCCCTGCGCTGCGCCGGAAGGCCGGCCTGGTGCTGCGCCGGGCCGCGGCCCGGCTGCACGATCCGCACACCGACCAGCTCGCCGAACTGCGCGCGGAACTGGAGCGGACACGCGAGGAACTGCGCTCCGAGGTCGTCCGGCAGGGGGATCGGCTGCTGGACCGCGTGGTCGAGTTCGAAATCCGCAGCCGTCGCGACATCGTGTACGCCGGCGACCAGGACGCGGCTCTGGAGAGCAACGTCTTCGCGCGCGAAAGCCTGATCGGGGCGCAGCATTTCGGCAGCCCCAAGGAAACGCTGGAGTACGCGCTTTCCCTCGCGCCCACCGGCGGGATGGCGCTGGAGTTCGGCGTCGCGTCCGGGAACACGCTGCGCACCATCACGGCCGCGCGCAAGGCCACCGAGGTGTACGGCTTCGATTCGTTCGACGGACTGCCCGAGGCGTGGCTCAACGGCATGCCCGCCGGCGCCTTCGCTCGCGACGACCTGCCGGACGTGCCGGGGGCGGAACTGGTCGTCGGCCTGTTCTCCGACAGCCTGCCCGGATTCCTGGAGAAGCACCCCGGTCCGGTCGATTTCCTGCACGTCGACGGTGATCTCTACAGCTCGGCGAAGACCGTGCTGGACAACGTCGGCCCGCGGCTGCGGGTCGGCAGCATCGTGCACTTCGACGAGTTCTTCAACTTCCCCGGCTGGAAACGGCACGAGTACCGGGCGTGGACCGAGCACGTCGAGAAGACCGGTGTCGAGTTCACTTACGAGGCCTACACGTACAACGACAACCAGGTCACCGTGCGGATCACTGGCGGTCCCGGGCTCATGGACTGAAGCAGCCGTGCTCGTTGAGCGGTCCGATCGCGGGAAGGATTAGGCCGCACAGGTAACCGTCGATCCACCGGCCGTTTCCGGTGAGATTCGCGGCGAAGCGGACGAGCGGGGCCATTTTCCGGATTCCTTCGGCGAGCGACGCGCGGTTTCGTTCGAGCAGCGCGGTGAGCCGGTCGAGCTGGGCGAGCACCGGGCCGAGTTCGCGGTCGTTGTCGGCGACGAGCCCGGATACCTCGACGCCTAACTGGCGGGCTCCGCTGAGCAACGCCTGAATGGCCGACTCGCGTTTGCTCACCTCGTCCAGCAACTGGTTGCCGTCGGCGAGAAGCCGGGTCAGCTGCGCGTCGCGGTCGGCGAGCGTGGCGGAAATCGTGCGTGCTTGCGTTAAAAGGTGAGCCAGTTTCGCGTCGCGGGTCGAGAGGGAGTCGGAGAGCCGCGACAGCCCGGTCAGCGTCGCGCGGACGTCGGCCGGTGTGTGCGCGAAGGTCTCGGAAATGGCGTGGAAGCTGCGCGAGAGCTGGTCGGTGTCGATGGCGTCGACGGTCGCGGCCAGCTGCCGGAACGCGGGCAGGACGTCATACGGAACAGTGGTCCGGTCGCGCGGGATCGGCGTGTCCGGATCGAGCGACCCCGCCCCGACCGGGTCGAGCGCGAGATATTTCTGGCCGAGCACCGTTTTGATCCGGATCGAGGCCGATGTCCGGTCGCCGAGCCACGCCCCCGACACCCGGAACGACACCCGGACGGACGCGCCGTCGAGGGAAACCTCAGACACCCGGCCGATTTTCACCCCCGCGATCCGGACGTCGTTGCCGGTCTGGAGCCCCGCGGCTTCGCTGAACTCGGCGGCATACGCGGTGCCGTCGCCGATGATCGGCAGATCCGGTGCGCGCAGTGCGGTGAGGACGCCGAGGACGAGCACAGTCATCCCGACGAGAGCGGTGCGCACGGGGCGCCGGTCGGGATGCACAGCGTGGATGGTGACTCGCCCGGCCGGGTGAGGCCAGTCATGCCACCCGAATGGGCGCTTTTTCCTAGTGTCCACTTAGGACTGTTCGCGCTCGCGCCCTGCGCACGCCCCCTTTTTATTGCCGCACCAGCCGCTCCTGTCGTGTGCCATTCTGGCCTGACCGGCCGACGTGACCGGAGTCATCGGAACATCCGGTGCGGGTCGGCCGTTGAAGGGGTGTGCAGCGAGCGCGGAAAGCCGCGCCGACGCCGATCGGGGAGGAGCCACCATGCGAGACCTGACCACCGGATTGCACCCGGCGCCAGACCTCGTGGACGACACGGACGCGGCCCGGCAGGAGGAACGCCGCCGCAAGGCCGCGCTGGCCGTCGCGTCCCGGGCCAAGGACGCGCAGGAATGCGCCCTGCTGCTGGACATGCTGGGGCTGCACGCCCCGGGCGGCAGCCGGACCGAGGTCGCCTGAGTTCCGTCCGAGGGGCTCGGAGTTGTTCCGGGGTGTTCGAGGTATTCGGGCTCGGGGTATTCGGGCTCGGGGTGTTCGGGGGAAGAACACACCGCGACCGGCGTGCGGACCGGCCGCGGGCTTTGTCGGCTCGCGCGCCAGCGTGGCCCTGGGGAGGGCCGGGCTGGCTGCGACTGAGCGATAACGAGCCAACCGGCCCGGCTGCGGAGGCGGCCGGGCCGGTTGGCTTGTGGTGAGTGGTTTCGGCTCCGGAGAACGGGGAACCCAGCGGGATTGCCGGATGAAGCGGGGACCCGGTGGAGCAGTTGGAGATATCGGGGAACCCGGTGGGTCTGCTGGACGGGGCGGGGACCGGGCGGGGCAGTTGGAGATACCGGGGAACCCGGCGGGACTGCCGGACGGGGCGAGGGACCTGAAGGGGTAGCTGGAGAGGCCGAGGAACCCGGCGGGGTAGCCGAACAGGCCGGGGAACCTGACGGGTCAGCTGGACAGGCCCCGGAAGCTCGGTTAGGTCTGCCAGACGGAGCGGGGAACCTGGCGGGCGGCAGCGGGTTGATGTGAGGTGCCGGTGTTTCGGCTCTGTCTGGCGGGAAGTGCCCCCACTTTCGGGCAGAAACAATCCCGCGGCGTATAGAGATGCCGAGCTCGCGTGGCAACTGGCTGGCCCATCAGCGCCCGGCCCAGCCCAGCCCAGCCGTCGCCAGGCCCAGTCGTCGCCAGGCCCGGCCAATCATCGTCAGGCCGGGACCGGTCGCGTCCTGCCCGGCCGACTCCGCATCGTGGCGACCGACCGCCCTGCGGTCAGACCTCGCGCTCAGATTCCTTCCCGCCACGCCGAATCCCGTCATTGCCCACAGCCGGAGTCCCGACCCGCTGCCAAGCCGGATCTCGCACGAGCCCGCAGCTTCGACCTGAAGCGACAGCCCCTCGACCCGCCCCAGATCTCCCCGCTACGCACCCAGCGCAGCCTCCCAGGCCCCCAATCCCACGCCTGATTGGGCCGAACGGGTGAAATCACCGCCGGAAATCAAACTCAAATATCGCGCCGCCCGACCCCGTCGAAGCGCGAACCGCCCGGAGGCCCGCTCCGTTTGAGTGGAGCAACCCCTTGCCATGAAAGCGATTCGCGACCGCCGCCTCCGTCGGGCCCGGGGTGTTCACCGGGACCGGTCGCCCCACGATGCGGATTCCGCAGCAACTCACCACATCCGCATCGGCAACCCAACCCAACCCCCGAAACGAATGCGGAAACCGGCCCATGTGAAAAACCTCCGCAACCCCCGCCGAAGTCCCCGATTCCCTGAACTCCACAGGAATTCCTGAGCTTGCGCGGTCGGGTACTGTCGATGCCCCTGGGTGATATTTTGCTCCGAACGGCTGAGTGTCGCCGACGTATCTGTCACCCTGGTGGAGCATCCTGTACCGGGAAGCGGCCTGGGTCGGGACCGGGCGCAGGGGAGGAAACGCTGTGCAGTACCTGCGGGAAGACGAATATCTCACTCGTCAGCAGCGAGCGCTGGCGGAAATGGTGCGCCGGGGACGGCGGAAGCGCAGTTTTCAGCTCGCGGAACATCTGGCGGCGGAGGGCGGGGTGCATCGGTCGGACGTCCTCGCCGTGACCGCGCTTTTCCTTGCCTGCCAGGCGTTTCGGCGAGGCGACGCGGTGGCCGTGCAACGATTTTCGAGCGCGTTTCGCAGTTGTGAGCGAAGCAGCGTGGATCTTGCTCGGCAGCTCATGCGATTGGAAGCGGGCCGGGAACAGGGGTGGCTTCCGCGGGCGCATTATGACGAGCTTTTTTCCTACGCTTGGCGAGAAAACCGGCCCGACATTCTGGTCAAAGCCTCGTTGATTCAGCCGAGAGATGTTCCGGCGGCCGGATGGTGGGCCGAGATGGAGCGGAATCTCAGCCTGTTATCGGTCTGAACCACCGCGTTCACGGCCAGTCGATCCGGTCGAACAGGCCGCGCAATTTCGCGCCGCGAGTCTCGTTCGCGGCGCTGACCCACGCGATCCGGCCCAGCAGGTGCGCGCGGAAATCCGGGTGCCCGGCACGGTTCTGCGACGCCGGACCGGTCCGGACGCAGTTGTGCAGCACGGCCCGCAGCTCGTCGTACTCGGAGCGAGCGACGGCCGGCGCTGCGTTCACCACCAGGCCCGCGACGCGTTGCTGCCGGTAGGCCGGTTTCACTGACGTCTTGTCGTCGCGCAGGCGGAAGCCCTCGTCGGTCACGATCCGCCGCACACCGGGTAGCAGCCGATGCAGCGGCAGGCTCGCGTCGCCGGAGAAGGCGAGATCGTCCGCGTAGCGGGTGTAGTTCGCGCCCAGTACGGCGGCGAGGCCGGAAAGCCGGCGGTCCAAGCGAGTGGTGACGGCGTTCGCCACGGAGGGCGATGACGGCGCGCCTTGCGGGAGGTGCGTGCCGGCGAGGTGGTCCAGCATCCTCGACCGAGCGGGCGCGGCACGCAGGACGTCGACCGGGGTGCGAGTGGTGAGGATTCCGGCGATGGCGGCGGCGACGGCCGGCGGGTAGCCGGCCAGATCGAGCAGCGAGCGCACGCGGGTCGCGGAGACCGTCGGGAAAAACCCAGCCAGATCGAGCCGCACCACCAGGTCCTGTCCGGCGTGCGGCCGGGCGCAGGTGTGGATCGAGCGGCCGCGACGGAAACCGTGCGCGGCCTCGTGGACCGGCAGCGCGTCGAGCACGTGCCTGCGGACTCGGCGTTGCACCTCGGCCAGCCGGGGCTTCGGCCGTTCGATCAACCGCGCGCCGCCGGTGGACGTCGGGATCCAGCGGTAGCTGTAGTGCCGCAGCACGGGCCGCGACCGTCGGTGCCAGCCGCGTTCGTCGGCGAACCACGCCAGTTCGCCGACGGTGAGGTCCAGCGCCGCGGCGCATTCGTCGAACGTCGTCCACCGCGCGACCGGCCACCGCCACACCGGCATCGGTTCGAGGAGCGACGCGGAGGCGACTCGTTCTCCGTTCATCCGCGCTGTCTTGCACGCGGAGCGTGCCGCCGCTGCGCGGGGCGCTGTGGGTACGTGTCGTGCTGCTCCCCGGGGTTGCCCCGGAGTGGGTGGGTCTCCACCGGCTCACCTCCGCGTCGCTCAACGCCACCCTAGCCAAGATCACCGACAAAACGGGCAGCCGGGGAGAACGCCCTCGTGACCGAGCACACCCTTGACCCAGAGCCTTGTCTATAGCAACTTTTGCACTATGCAAGGTTTGCCGGACGACGTGGCCGATCTCGAGCGGCTGACTCGCGTGCTCGTGGCCGTGGCCTGGGACAGCGCGCACGCCGCCCCGCGCGGCGTCACCTTCCCGCAGGTGCGATTGCTCGTGGTGCTCGACAGCCTGGGACGCGTGCCGTGTTCGCGGCTCGCCGAGGCGATGGGGGTCAACGCCTCCTCGGTCACGAGGCTGGCCGACAAGCTCGAGGCGCACGGATACGTCGTGCGCGGAGAGGACGAGCACCGCCGCACGGTGGTGACGATCGAGGTCACCGCTGCCGGGCGCGAGGTCGTCACGGGTGTCGTGGACCGACGCCACCGCGCGCTGTCCGAGCTGCTGGCGGAAGTGCCCGCCCAGCGGAGCCAGGCGGTCTCGACGGCGGTCCGCGACCTGGTCGCGGCGGCGGAATCGGCACCCGGTGTGCCGACGGCCGGGCCGGGCCGGCTGTGAAGATCCCGGCGCGGGCCGCGCACCTCGGCGACTTCGCAGTCAATCCGCGGATGCTGCTGATCACCGCGATCGCGCTGCCGGTGGGCGGCGCGGCGGCGGTGGCGGCGTTCGCGCTGCTCAAGCTCATCGGCTTGATCACCAATATGGTCTTCTACCAGCGCGTCGCCACGGATCTCGTCGCGCCGGGCGCGCAGCACCACCCGTGGTGGCTCGTGCTGCTCGCGCCGGTCGTCGGCGGGCTCGTGATCGGCCTGATGGCGCGCTACGGCTCGGAAAAGATCCGCGGCCACGGCATGCCGGAGGCGATCGAAGCGATCCTCACCGGCGGCAGCCGGGTGGCCCCGCGCGTCGCGGTGCTGAAGCCGGTTTCGGCGGCGGTCAGCATCGGCACCGGCGGCCCGTTCGGCGCCGAGGGACCGATCATCATGACCGGCGGCGCGGTCGGTTCGATCCTCGCGCAGTTGCTGAAACTGTCCGCGGACGAACGCAAGACGCTGCTCGTCGCCGGTGCCGCGGGCGGGATGGCGGCGACGTTCAACGCGCCGCTCGCGTCGGTCCTGTTGGCGGTCGAGTTGCTGCTCTTCGAATGGCGTCCGCGCAGCCTCGTGCCGGTGGCCGCCGCGGTGTCGGTCGCGACGGTGTGCCGCGGTTTCCTGCTCGGCACCGGACCGGTTTTCGGGGTCCCGTTCACCGGCGCGAACCCCGGCCCGGCCGCGGACGGTCTCGCCCTCATCCCCGGACTCACCGGCGGGTTGCTGGCGATCGGCGCGACCGCGCTCGTTTACTTCGCCGAAGATCTTTTCGGGCGCTTGCCCGTGCATTGGATGTGGTGGCCCGCGATCGGCGGCCTCGTGATCGGCATCGGCGGGTTGATCGAACCGCACGCGCTCGGCGTCGGCTACGACGTGATCGACACGCTGCTCACCGGGCACGCGACCGCGTCGCTGATCGTCGGAATCCTGGTTGTGAAGACGCTGATCTGGGCGCTGTCACTGGGATCCGGGACCTCCGGCGGCGTGCTGGCACCAGTGTTCATGATCGGTGCCGCGCTGGGTGCGGCGGAAGGCGGTTTGCTGCCACACGTCGCGCCGGGATTCTGGGCTACGTGCGGGCTGGCCGCGGTGGTCGGCGGCGTGATGCGATCGCCGCTCACCGGAATTGTGTTCACTTTGGAGCTGACCCACGCGTGGAGTTATCTGTTGCCACTCGTCGTCGCGTCGTTCTCGGCGTACGCGCTTTCGGTGTTGCTGCTCAAGCGTTCCGTGCTCACCGAGAAGATCGCGCGGCGACGGCTGCACCTCACTCGCGAGTACACGACTGATCCACTTGAGACGTTCTTCGTGCATGAAGTGATGAC
This sequence comes from Amycolatopsis sp. NPDC059235, assembly GCF_042754125.1. Classification (NCBI taxonomy): domain Bacteria; kingdom Bacillati; phylum Actinomycetota; class Actinomycetes; order Pseudonocardiales; family Pseudonocardiaceae; genus Amycolatopsis; species Amycolatopsis sp. NPDC059235. Next base: position 19,759 of record NZ_JBHZAG010000029.1, on the reverse strand, counting down.
GCACCAACCGGATGTGCAGATGTCGGCGGATGTCGTTGTGTACGCGGACGACACTCTGCGCGATGTCGCGAACGAACTGGCGCTCGGGCACACGACACAGGCGTTGGTGGTCGACCGGCACGATCCCTCGCGGGTGCTTGGCAAAGTGACGTTGGCGCAATTGCTGCACGCGCGACGGCGAGACCTGCACGAGGAGCATCACCGGGAACGGCTGCTGGGACCGTCGGTCAGCGCTTGAGCCGTTGTTTGTCCACTTTGCCCACTGGGGTCAGCGGCAGCTCAGCACTGAACTCCACAGTGGACGGTACGAAATGCTCGCCGCCGAGTTCTCTGCGGACCTGGTCGCGCAGTTCGTCGGCGGTTGTCTTGTCGGCGACCACGACTGCGCGCAGAAGGGTACCGTCCGGCCCGGCTTCCGGGACGACTGCGGCGGCTTTTACCCTGGGATGACTGAGAAGTGCGTGCTCCACTGTGGTCGAAGAGACTTTCGTGCCGTGCTCGCCGGTGACGATGACGTCGTCGATCCGGTCCTCTAGGTAGAGGTAGCCGTCCTCGTCGAAGCGGCCGAGGTCGCCAGTGTGCAGCCAGCCGTCGCCGATCGGCGGCTGGCCATGGTAGCCGTCCATCATGGACAGTCCGCGCACGAGTACCTCGCCGTTCTCGACGCGGGCTTCCATGCCTGGCACGATGCGGCCGACCGAGCCGAGGAGCTCCGGCCGGGCAAGGACTTCGTCCGCGGAGATACTGGCGATCATCGGCGCTTCGGTGAGCCCGTAACCCTGTCCGACGACCGGTCCGAACACCTCGAGCGCCTCGGCCAGCCTCCGGGGCGGCAACGGCGCGGCCCCGAGGGAAAGCTGCTGCACGCTGGATACGTCCGTTGTGGACAGATGCGGATGGTCGAGTACTGCGGCGAGCCGAGGCGGGGTAAGGGAAAACGTCGTGATGCGATGGCGCTCCACATCAGCCAGCAGCTTTTCGGCGTCGAACTGCCGATGCAGCACCACGGTGTTGCCGCAACAGAGCGCGCCGAGCACGGCGGCATTGCCGGTCATGTGCGTGAGCGGCGCGGTGACGAGAGCGGTTTTGGTGCCGTCCGGCTGGAAGATGTGGGCCACGCCGTCGTAAATGCCGCTGTGCCGGATCAGCTTCGGAGTTCCGGTGGTGCCGCCGCTGGGGAAAATCGCCGTGACTCGATCCGGCAGTGTGTCCGGAGTGGATGGACGCGCGGCGGCGAGCGTGTCGAGTTCGGTGTCAGTGAGCAAGGTCGCCCCGGTGGCCGCCAGCGTCGCCGCCCGCGCCGGACGGCTCGCGGACGCGGCGATCAGCACGATTTCCAGCCCACGCAGTTGCGCGGCAAGCTGAGCGAGCACCACTTCCGGCCGGTTCGCGGCGTCGATCGCTACCATGCCGCGCATCTCGGCGAGTCCAGTGTGCAGTCGCGACAGCAGCTCTGCTGCCGCCCGGTACGTCATCGTGGTGTCGTCGTGGTGGAACAGCACGGTGTCGCCGCCGTCGCGGAGTGCGGAAAGGACGCGGGACAGGAAAAAGCTCACCCGGCACACCGTAGTCGCGTGTTGGCCGGGACCGGCGATCGCGGCTAGGTTCGGTGTCATGACCGCTCCGCCCGCGATCGACGCGGACCCGAGAAGCTGGCGCCGCGCCCTCGCCGACCTGCGGGCCGGGCTGCGTGCCCGGGAACTGTGGGCCTTGCTCGCCTGGCAGGACATCAAGCAGCGCTACCGCCGTTCGTCGCTGGGGCCGTTGTGGATCACCGTCGGGATGGCGGTCACCGCGCTCGCGCTGGGCGTGGTGAACTCCGCGTTGTTCGGTACCTCGATTTCGACGTTGCTGCCGAGCATCACCACCGGGCTCATCCTGTGGAACTTCATGAACGGCTGCATCGTTGAGGGTTCGGAAACGTTCATCGCGAACGAGGGGATGATCAAACAGCTGCCGGCACCGGTGTCGGTGTACGCGCTGCGCACGGTGTGGCGGCAGGCGTTGTACCTGGCGCACAACCTTGTCGTGTACGTAGTGGTGCTGGCGATCTTCTTCGGCAAGCTCTCGCAGCCGTACCGCTTGGTGGACAAAGCGGGCGCGCTGCTGCACCCCGGGCTCGGCTGGGGGATGCTGCTCGCGGTGCCCGCGCTGCTGCTGGTCTTGCTGAACGGTGCGTGGGTGGTGCTGCTGTTCGGGGTGGTGTCCACGCGGTTCCGCGACATCCCGCCGGTGATCCAGAGCTTCATCACGATGCTCTTCTACGCGACGCCGATCATGTGGTCGATGGACCAGGTGCGCGCGATGAATCAGGCCTCGCACGAAGGTTTCGGTTCTGTCGCGGTGAATTTGCTGCAGCTCAACCCGGTGTACCACTTCGTCGAGATCGTGCGCGCGCCGCTGGTCGGGCAGCAGCAGAGCTGGACGCACTGGCTGGTCGCGGGCGTGGTGACCGTGGTCGGATGGACGCTGGCGTTGCTGGTGCTGCGCAATTACCGGGCCCGGGTCGCTTACTGGGTCTGACGTCCACTTAGGACTTTTCCGTCGACAGCTCGATCGGCCGAGCACGCGCGCGGGGTTTAGCGTGGTCCCACGACCCGCGCGAACGGAGGCCCCATGAAGCGTCGGAAGGCATTGCTGGCTCTCGGCGTGACGGTGCTCGCGATGAGCACGGTCGCCGCCACCCCCGCCGAACTCGCCCCGCGGCAACTGGCCGGACAGCGGGTGATCTACTCCTATCCCGGCCTGACCCCGCCCGACGCTCTGCTGCAACGAATCCGCGCCGGGGAAGCCGCGGGCGTGATCTTCTTCGGCGAGAACATCTCGAACTCCCAGCAGATTACCGGCGTCATCCGACAATTACGGGACGCGAACGCGCAAAGCCCGGTGCATCGGCCGTTGTTGCTGATGACCGACCAGGAAGGCGGCAAAGTCCGCCGGCTGCCCGGGGAGCCGGTCCTGTCGGCGAAGCAGGTCGCTCAGTCCTCGAACCCGTCCGCCGCGGCGCAGGCCGCAGGCACCGGTGCGGGCCAGAACCTGGCCGGGGTGGGCATGAACGTGAACCTCGCGCCAGTTCTGGATGTCTACCGCCAACCGGGCAATTTCATCGACAAGTACGGCCGTTCTTATAGCCAGGATCCCCAGGTGGCCGGTGCACTGGGCCGAGACTTCGCGACCGCCCAGCAGTCCACCGGAGTCGCCGCGACCGCCAAGCACTTCCCAGGGCTGGGCGCCGTCCCGGCCGGAAGCAACACGGATGTCGGGCCGGTAACGTTGAACGTGCCGTTGCCTGAACTGCGCGCTAAGGACGAGGCTCCCTACCACCCGGTGGTCGATGCCGGGGTGAAGCTGGTGATGCTCTCGTGGGCCGTGTACCCGGCTCTGGACGCTTCCCGCCCCGCCGGACTCTCGCCGGCGGCCGTGCAGGAACTCCGCAACGGCACGGGGTTCGCCGGGGTGACCGTGACGGATGCTTTGGAGGCTGGCGCGCTGAAGTCTTATGGCGGGCCGGGGAACCGTGCTGTGCTGGCGGCGAAGGCGGGGATGGACTTGATCCTGGCCTCCGCTCGAGACGTGAGCCAGGGTGATGATGCTGCTTCCTCGCTGGCCGCGGGATTGTCGGACGGATCTTTGCCGAGCGGGGAATTTACCGCGGCGGTTGATCGGGTGTCGACGTTGCGGGACGGGGTGAAGTAGGGCCTTTGATGGTGGGTTGAGGTTCTGCTCGCCGCTGCGGGGCTTCTCCTTGCCGTGTTCTTGCTGCTGAGCCCCGAGCGCACTCCCGTGCGACGAGGTTCTCGCATCGCTGCTGGTGTTGGTCGCACCTGAGGCGTGCTTCCTCGCGCGGCAAGGTTCTCGGCGCTGCCTCGGTGTTCTCTGCCGCGCGGCTCCGCCCTGGATCCTGCCCTTGAGCTGCCACGCCACGTCGCGAGATTCCGGTATTGCTCCTCGCCGCGCACGACAGCTCTCGGTATTTCTCGCGGGTTCGGCTCCGCCGCGCATCCAGTCAGCGGTGTCCTTCGTTCGCGCTAACTGCGAGCCTGGTCGTCGTAGAGGCCTCGCTAGCGACGTCGTAGCCGGTACCTGCGCGGCACCCCACCCGCCCTCCGCGATTATCCAGCAAACAACCCCCGTTCCGGTGACACCCGGCGGTGTGGACATCGCGCTGTCGGCGGGCCGAACGGGCACCCTTGCGTGCGACCCACCCACGACGGGAGGACGAATGCAAGCTTGGTGGCTCCTGGTGGCCGTCGCCGCGGTGTTCGTGGTGCTGGCCGTGGTGTTCCTGCGCCGCGCCGCCCGGCGTCGCTCCGCTGTTCCTCCGCCGACCACCCCGCCCTCCGCGACCTCCCCGACCTCCCGGCCGGACGACTCGATGCGCCGCTGGGTCTCACCGTCGGACGACGTGCCCCGACGCGCCCGTCACCGACTGGACGAGGCGCACCCTCTGGCGCGCTACCCCGTCGCCCGGCAACGTCCGGTGCGCCACCCTCGGCCGTCAGCGCAGCCGGATTCCGCACAGGAGCCACGAGACTCGTAGCTTGCGGGATCTGGTGGCAGGCCCGACGGTCGTCGCGGAAGTACTGTCAGCGAGCGGTTTCGGCGGATGGGTCGCCGAATGCTCGCCGGCGGTTGCCGGAAACTCGCCGCCCTGCCCGAAGGCGCGCTGCGGCTGGAGCTCTGGAAATTCGCCAGCGCCGGAACCCGGTGGGAAATCCTCTTCAGCGGAGGCGTTGCCGCTCCAGTGCGACGCTGTCAGCTCATCAGGGCGTTGCCCCGCGGCTTGCCCAGTGTTCATCCCTGTGGGCGAACGCCGAGCCCCGTTTTTTGTCGGTGCCCGCTGAGATGCTTCCGGCATGGTTCCCGTGCTGCTTCTCATCGACGTCCAGAACAACATGCTTCTCCCGCCCACCCCAGTGCCCGATGCCGACCGAGTCGCCGCCGCGATCGCGCGTGTCCTGGAGCGTGCGCGAGCAGCGGGTGCCCAAGTAGTGCACGTCCGGAACAACGGCACCGGCGACGACCCCGACGTGCCCGGCACCTCCGGCTGGGAACTGGTGCACGACGTCCGCCCGGGCGAGCACGTAGTCGACAAACAGACACCCGACTCCTTCGCCGATACCTCGCTGGGCTCCTTGCTTGCGGAGTCAGCCCCGCTGGTCGTGGCCGGAATGCAGAGCGACTTCTGCGTCCGGGCCACCTCCTTGGCCGCCCTCAACCGCGGTCATGAGGTCACGCTGGTCCAAGACGCCCACGCCACCTACGACGACGAACTCCCCGCCGCGGAGGAGAGCGCCCGGGTGAACGAGGAACTGTCCGCAGCAGGCGTGAAGCTGGTCGGCAGCGAGGAGGTGCTCTTCGCCTGATCCCGGCACCGTCGAGGGGCGGCAATTGCTAAGTCGATGAGCCTCCGCAGGATCGATCGATTTCATCGCTGAATCGCAGCGAAAACAGGCGTTGGACTGGCTGGTCGCCGTCGGCCAATACTCAGCCCATGACGTCTGAGCCCGGCGACTCCGCCGAGGATCCAGCCCGAAGCGACGACCTCGACGGTGGCGTGCCGGCGGACCGGTCCGCCGACACCGAGCCCGGCCTCGCTGCGAAGAGCGACGCGGGCGATCGTCGGGTCGCACAGGACAACGTTGTTCTCGATGCGGCGAGCGACAGCACGGCGGCCGGTGCTGAGCCGGTGGCGACTGTTGAGCCGATGGCGGGCGTCGACCAGGCGGCGAGTGTCGATGCGATGCGGGGTGGCGAGTTGGTGGCCGACGTCAGTTTGGCGACCGGTGCCGAGCCGGTGATGGCCGTCGAGTCGATGGCGGGCGTTGACCAGTCGGCCAGCATCGACCCGGTGGCGGGTGGGGAGCCTGCTACCAACGTCAGCTTGGCGACCGGTGCCGAAGCGATGGCGGGTGTTGACGGGGCGGCGAGTGTCGATCCGGTGCCCAGCGCTGAGTCGATGGCCGTCAACCCGATGGGGAGCATCGGCCCAGTGCCTGGCGTCGAGTCGGCGGTCAGCGCCAGCTCGGCAGCAGATGCCGTGGCCGACGCCAACCCGGTGGCGGGCAGCAACTCTGCTGGCGGACTCAACCGGGCCAATGCCGAGCCTGCGGCCAATGTCGGCAGGGCGGCCAACGGCAGCCCGGTGCTCGGCGGCAATTCGGTGCGCGGTGTCGGGCCGGTCGTGAGCCCCGGCTCGGTGGCCGGCGTCGAGCCAGCGGTGAGCCTCAACTCGGAGGCTGGCGTCGAGTCGGAAGTCGGCGTCAGCCCGGCAGCCGATGTCGAGCCGGTCGACGGAGAGACTCGCGACGCTGTCCGGTTGCTGCGGCGGCTCGGCGGGCGAGCGTTCGCGTTGGCGTTTGTCGCGGGGATTACCGGGCTGACGACCGTCGCGTTGGTGTTGGGGTTGGTCGGCTTTGCGCTGGTGCTCGCGCCGGTGCGTGGGGTCAGGCGAGGAGGTGGGCCAGCAGCGCCCGTGCCGCCGGGTTGGTGAGGTTTGGCGAGCGGCCGGTCAGGTAGATCGTGCGGGCCAGCGTCGGCTGGGTCAGGTGGGCGAACGGCAGCCCGGACCTCGCGGCGACCTGTTCCGGAACCACGGTGACGCCCAGGCCGGCCGCGACCAGGTCGACTAGCAGTGGGACGTTTGTCGCCTCGCATACCTGGTCGCGGCGGGCTCCGGCTTCGGTGAAGGCGCGGTCGACCAGGGCTTGCAGGCCGCTGCCGGTGAAGTCCACGAACGGTTCGCCGTCCAGCTCCGCCAGCCGGACTCGGCGGCGGGGCGACAGGCGGTGTCCGGGATGGGTGAGCAGGACCAGGTTTTGCTGCCAGCTGGCGAATTCGGCCAGATCCTCCGGCAGCGGACCGCCCACATAGGACAGATCCAGTTCGCCGTCGGATACTGCGGCGGTCAGTCCGGGGATCGTGCCTTCCCGGACACGCAGCCGGATTCCTGGGTAGCGGGCGCGGAATTCGCCGAGTTTCGCGGGCAGGTCGATGACGGTCAGGGTCTGGATGGTCCCGATCGACACCCGGCCGCGCGCGAGGCCGGTTACCGCGGCGACCTCACCTCGGGCGGAGTCGACGTCCGCGGCGATTTGGTGCGCCAGGGGGAGCAGGGCCTCGCCTGCGGGAGTGAGGGTCACCCGGCGGGTGGTGCGGTCGAACAGGTCCGCGCCGAGGTCGGCTTCCAGTTTCCGGATCGACGCGCTGAGAGCGGACTGCACGACGTGCACGTCTTGGGCGGCGCGGGTGAAGTTGCGGTGCCGGACTACGGCGAGGAAGTGTTCGACCTGCCTCAGCTCCATCGGCTTCGCCTCCGTTCGCGACCGGGGAGACCGGCGCTTGGTGAACGTACCGCGTGGGCTCGTTCGCGACGGCGGATCTAGGCAGGGGCCGCGGCGGCGAGGCCCGATGGTGGGCCGGGGCGAGAGGCGATGGGTTCGCGCGGCCCGCGGGCTCGACGACGAACTGCGGCGGTTGGACGCGGAGGGCCGGTTCGCGCGCTGGTCTCCGTGCCGGGGCTCAGTGGCCGGGGCGGTGCGCGTGGCAGGGCTGGGGTGGCTGCGTGTGGCGGGGTTGGCTGACGGGGAGGCTGCGTGTGGCGAAGTTGGTTGGCTGAGGCGGCTGGCGTGTGACGGGCTCGGTTGGCTGAGGCGACTGGCGTGTGGCGGGGTTGGCTAGCCGGGGTGGCTACACGTGGCTGGCTTGGCTGACCGGGGTGGCTGGCTTGGCTGATCAGGGCGGCTGCGTTTGGCGGGTTGGTTGGCTGGGCGGCTGCGCGTGGCGCGCTTGGTTAGCTGAGGCGGCGCGCAGCTGGCTCGGGTTAAGCCGGGGCGTCCGAACGGGCTCGCCAGCGGGAGCGGGCCAAGCAGCCAGAAACACAGCCAGAGTGCACACGACACCGCACCGAGGCTTACGGGGCTCCCGCCCAACTCCGCGGAAGCCCCAGAAAACCTTACTGGGCCGTGTAACCCCCGTCGGCCATGATCTCTACCCCGGTTACGTACGAGGATTCCGCGGAAGCCAGGAACAGGATCACATCAGCGACCTCCTGCACCTCCCCGGTGCGCCCCATCGGCACGCCCTCGACCTGCTTCGCTCGCCACACCGGGTCGGTGGAGCCGCGGGAGGTGCGCATGGGCGGCAGCAGGCCGGGCGCTACCGCGTTGACTCGGATGCCCTCGCCTGCATAGTGGACCGACGCGGTGGTCGTCATCGCCTTGATCGCGCCCTTCGAGGCGGCATAACCCAGATGCACGCCGATCTGACCGATCGAGGCTGAGATCGACGTCAGGTTCACGATCGAGCCGCCCCTGCCGGACATCGCTGCGGCGCCATGCTTGATGCCCAGGAATACTCCGCGGGCGTTGACTTGCAGCAGGCGGTCATAGAAGGCCGTGCTCGTGAGATCCGGGTCGAAGGTGCCGCTGATCCCGGCGTTGTTGACCAGGACGTCCAGCTTTCCGTGCTGGTCCAGGACGGCGCCGAGGACAGCCGCCCAGGAGTCTTCGTCGGTGACGTCCAGGCGGCGGTATTCGGCCTGGCCGCCGAGTGCGCGGATTTCCTCGGCTACGGCGGCGCCGTCAGCGTCTTCGACGTCGGTGACGACGACCGTCGCGCCTTCGCGGGCGAAGGTGAGGGCGGCCGCCCGGCCCATTCCGCTTGAAGCGCCGGTGATCAGGGTGATCTTGTCGGCCAATCGCATTTGGGATGCCCTTTCGCTGGTGGGGACCCCAGTCTGAGCATGCGCGTCGGCGGGCCGTCGGCGAGGGGGTGGCTCAGAAAGATCAGGCCAGCTCAGCGGAGACGACGGACGACAGGTCGCGCAGGGCGTCCAGCAGCGAGTCGAGCGCATCGGGGCTGACCAGGACCGTGCTGACCATGCTGCTTTCCCGGACGCCTTCGCGGACGTCGACGGACAGCTCGTGGATCAGCTTCCCGTGCTGGGTCAGCGTGGCGACCAGGCCGGGGATCTGGTCGATGCCGCCGACGAAGTACGTCGCGATCCGGCGGCGGACCAGCATGGCCGGGGCGGAGGTGTACGGGGCCGAAGAAAAAGTGCTCAGGGACATGGCGTTTCTCCAGGAAGAAGGATCTGGCGGGAAGAGGGCCAGGTCCCGGAGAAAGGCGTACGCCGACTTGCGCGCCGGCAGCCTGGTTCAGCCGGCGCGCTGGGTTACGAGTCGCTCGGACGTCATGAGGCGCAGCACGGCGACAGGCTAACACGGCATCCCGAGAAGGCAAAGGAATCCACAATGGACAGACGGGTCAGCCGGGTTCGTTCCACGGCAGCCGCTTGCGCAGCAAGGTGGCCGCACGCAGGGCGACTTCCACTTCCAGCCGGTGTTCGGAGAGCGGTCGTCCGCACAGTTCCTCGGCCTTGCGGACTCGATAGTGGACGGTGTTCTTGTGCAGGTGCAGCCGGGCGGCGGCGTGCGTGTAGCTGCCGTCGGTGTCGAGGAAGACTCGCAGGGTTTCGCGCAGCTGTTCGGCACCGGGATCGTCGGCGACGAGGTCTCCGAGCACCCGCGCGATCCATCGATAGACATCGTCGGACTGTTCGGTGAGCAGGGCGGCGATCGCGACGTCGTCGAACAGCACCACGTTCTGGCTCTGGTCCTCGTTGGTCTCCGCGACCGCCCGTGCCCGGACCGCCTCGCGCAGCGAACCGCGGAATCCGGCCAGTCCGTAGCCGGGCGCGCCCAGAGCCAGCCGCAGGCCGCCGCCGATGTCGGTGACGCCGGAGCGGAGCCGGTCGACCTCGATGTCGTCGCGTTCCGTGCTGACCGTCCAGCTCCACAGCGTGCGGTCGTCAGCCAGCATGGTGAGCGCCGGACCGCGTCCGCACACCTCCTGTAGCAACCGGGCCGCGGCCTGCAGCTCGCCCGCACCCTCGGCGGGCAGCCACGCGACGGCCGCGCGGTGCCACTGTCGCATCGGGAAGGCGAGAAGCTGCTGCGCGGAGTCCTCGGTCAGCGTGTCCGAATCGAGGACCAGCCGGATCTGCGCCGCCCGCGCGGCTCCGGTGCGGCTGCTCCAGCGGCGGCGTTCGGTCTCGAAGATGTCGATGAGGCCTTGGATGACCTGGTCGATGTAGCGGTTGGTGCGGCGGGACAGTTCGGCGAGCACGGCCAGCGCGAGCTGGGTGTCGATGTTCGGCTGCCGCTCCAGCGCCTCGATCGCCCACTGTTCGAACCGGTGCTCGCCGAGCCGGTACGCGCGCAGCAGCGCTTCCAGCGACAGCTCGTGCTGGGCGAACCGGCGCGCGTACTCGGCCGCGGCGGGCGGGACGGTGATCCGGTCGAGCGGGATGGAATGCGACAGCATGTCGAGGATCGCGACCAGATTCGCCGACGTGCTGGCGATCATCAGCTTCCGGACCGTCTCGTCGTGCCGGAACTCCGGGATCATCTCGACGAACCAGTCGGTCAGCTCGGTGGTGCGCGCGGTGAGATCGGCGTCGATGGCGTGCGCGATCTCGGCCACGACGGCGTCGACGGCGTCGGACATGGCGGTCAGGGTAACCACCGGGCCGCCGCGGCGACAGGCGAGCGGCGTCGTTCACCCCCTCGGTGCAGGCGGTTGTGACCCCGGCACAACGACCGGCGAAGCCTTCGGTTCTGCGGCCTATGGCCTGGGTCACGGCCCGTCCTTACCGTCATTTCCCACTAAGCCGCCCTGGGAAAGGACTTCGACGATGCACCTCGCGGCCCTGCCTGAAGAACGAGCCCGGCGGAACCCGAACCTGCCCTGTCTCGCCGATGAACACGGCGAACTCGGGAATGCCGGATTCGCGGTGCGGGTGCGCAGTGCGGCGGCCTCGTTGCGGGCCCGAGGGGTCGGCGCGGGCGATGTGGTCGCGGTGCTGCTGCCGAATCGGGTCGAGTTCGCGGTGGTGTTGTTCGCGGCCTGGCGGCTCGGGGCCGCGGTCACGCCGGTGAACCCGGAGCTGACCGACGGCGAGGCGTCGTTCCAGATCGCGGATGCGAAGGCGAAAGTCGTGGTGGGACAAGAGGATTCGGATCTGGTGACGCTGCGGCTCGAGCAACTGGCGACCGCCGCGCCGGACGAAGGGCCGGTGGCCGACGACGAGCATGCCGTCGCGTTGCTCATTTACACCAGCGGCACGACGGGACAGCCGAAAGGCGTCGTGCTCGACCACGCCAACGTGCGGGCGATGACCGAAATGATCGTCAACGCGCTCGAACTCGGCCCGGCGGACCACAGTTTGCTGATCTTGCCGCTGTTTCACGTCAACGGAATCGTGGTCAGCGTGCTTGCGCCGCTGCTCGCCGGCGGCCGCTCGACGATCACTGCGAGATTCCGCGCCGACGACTTCTTCGACACGATCGAACGCGTCCGACCGACGTTTTTCTCCGCCGTACCAGCGATTTACGCGCGGCTGGCGGGTCTTCCGGAGACTGTTCGGCCGGACACTTCGTCGCTGCGGCTGGTGGTTTGCGGTGCCGCGCCGATGCCCGCTGAGCTGATCCAGCGTGTCGAGCAGCGGTTCGGGGTGGTGGTCGTCGAGGGGTACGGACTGTCCGAGGGAAGCTGCGCGTCGACGCTGAATCCGCTGGCCGGGCCGCGTAAACCGGGCACAGTCGGGCGTCCGCTGCCCGGACAGGAAGTCGCGCTGATGGATCCACAAGGCAGGCTGACCGACGGCCCCGGCGAGGTCGTGGTCCGCGGCCCGAACGTGATGCGCGGTTACCTCAACCGGCCCGAGGCCACCGCCGCGACGATCGTCGACGGCTGGCTGCACACCGGCGACGTCGGGCGGTTCGACGAGGACGGTTACCTCGTCCTGGTCGACCGCATCAAGGACATGATCATCCGGGGCGGGGAGAACCTCTACCCCAAGGAGATCGAGAACGCACTGCACGCACACCCGGCGGTGCTGGAAGCCGCGGTGGTCGGCGCGCCGCATCCGGTGCTCGGCGAGCTGCCGGTCGCGACCGTGACGCTGTACCCGGCCGCGGTCGTGAGCGAGGCCGAGCTGCTTGACCATTGCCGCGCCCGGCTGACGCGGGTGAAGGTGCCGGTGCGGATCGACATCGTGCCCGCGCTGCCGCGGAATCCAGTCGGCAAGATCGACAAACCGGCGCTGCGCCGGGAACTCGCCGCGGCTGGCTAAACCCGCTCTCAAAAGAACAATCCGTGCCCGCATCAGCGGGTCCGGTCGATGCTGCCCGGAGAAAGGCGGAGAACAATGGGGTTCAAGACAGGGGATTTTCCCCCGGTCGATCCGGAAACCTTCCTGCGGAAGCCACTGTTCGAACGGACCAAGGCGCTCGCGCTGCACTGGGTCCAGTTCGGCTTCGGCTCGCCCAAAATGATTCCGGCTACGTATGTGGTGAAGCTGCTTTTCCTCTACGTGCTGGCCGGGGTGGCGCTGGTGACCTCGACGTCCGGCGTCGGCCCGTTCTGGGACATCGCCGCGTGGTGGCATGAACCGGTCGTTTACCAAAAGCTCGTGCTGTGGACGGTATTGCTGGAAGCGATCGGCGTCGCCGGTTCCTGGGGACCGATCGCGGGCAAGTTCAAGCCGATGACCGGCGGGATCCTGTTCTGGGCGCGGCCCGGGACAATCCGGCTGCGACCGTGGAAGCGCGTGCCGTTCACCAAGGGCGACCGGCGAAACGGCTTCGATGTGCTGCTGTACCTGGCTTTCCTCGCGACACTGCTGACCGCGATCGTGCTGCCCGGCGTCCCGGACGCTGCGTTGTCGGCCGCGCTTCCGGGCAACACCACAGGGCTCGTGCGTCCGGCGTTGCTGATCGCGCCGATCGTGCTGTACGTGCTGAATGGCTTGCGGGACAAGACCGTTTTCCTTGCCGCGCGGGGTGAACAGTATCTGCCCGCGTTGGTGTTCTTCGCCTTCCTTCCGTTCGTGAACATGATCATTGCCGCGAAACTGCTGATCTGCCTGGTCTGGATCGGCGCGGGCGTCTCGAAGTTCGGCAAGCACTTCACGAATGTGGTGCCGCCGATGGTGTCCAACAGTCCGTGTGTGCCGTTCAAGTGGCTGAAGCGAGCGCATTACCGCGATTTCCCGAACGACATCCGGCCGTCGAAGCTCGCGTCGTTCATGGCGCACGTCGGCGGGACGACGGTGGAAATCATTGCCCCGCTGGTGTTGCTGTTCTCCACCAATCACTGGGCCACGCTCGCCGGCGTCGCGCTGATGGTGGTCTTCCATCTGTTCATCACGTCCACGTTCCCGCTGGCGGTGCCGCTGGAGTGGAACATTCTCTTCGGCTACCTCGCGATCTTCCTGTTCCTCGGCTTCCCGGCGAGCGCTGGATACGGCGTCGGCGACATGACGCCGGGCTGGCTGGCCGTCGTGATCGCGGCCGCGCTGCTGTTCTTCCCGATCCTGGGCAACCTGCGGCCGGATCTAGTGTCGTTCCTGCCGTCGATGCGGCAATACGCGGGCAACTGGGCGTCGGCGCTGTGGGCCTTCGCGCCGGGTGCCGAGGCGAAGCTGAACACGTTGCCGCACCGGCCGACGAAGAACCAGGTCGACCAGTTGCAGGAGATGGGCTACCCAGCCGAAATCGCCGAGATCACCATGCAGCAGACGATCGCCTGGCGGTCGATGCACAGCCAGGGCCGCGGGTTGTTCTCCGTGCTCGCGAAGAACCTGCCGGACCTCGACGCGCGGACCGTGCGCGAGGCCGAATTCGGCTGCAACTCGATCCTCGGGTTCAACTTCGGCGACGGGCATCTGCACGGCCTCGACTTCGTCAACGCGGTGCAGAAGCGGGTCGGATTCGCCCCCGGGGAGTGGATCGTGGTGTGGGTCGAATCGCAGGCCATCCACTCGAAGGTGCAGCATTACCAGGTGATTGACGCGGCGCTGGGCGTGATCGAGCGCGGCCACTGGACGGTGGCCGACGCGGTCAACGAACAGCCGTGGCTGCCGAACGGTCCGATTCCGCTCACCGTCACCTGGACCGCTCACCAGGCCAAGACCGGCAGCGTGCTGGCATGACTACGGCGGTGGTGGTCGGCAGCGGTCCCAACGGGCTCGCCGCGGCCGCCGTGCTGGCGCGCGCCGGCGTCGACGTGACGGTGCTGGAGGCCACCGACGAGATCGGCGGCGGCACCCGCACCTACGAGGCGATCGTCCCCGGCCTGCTGCACGACCACTGCTCCGCGACGCATCCGATGGCGGTCGGCTCTCCGGTGCTGACCGGCCTCGGGCTCGACCGGTACGGTCTGCGCTGGCGGCTGCCGGAGATCGACTGCGCGCACCCGCTCGACGACGGCACCGCCGGGGTCCTGCGGCGCTCGGTCTCCGCCACCGCCGCCGGGCTCGGTCCGGACGAACGCCGCTGGTCAGCGCTGTTCTCCGCACCGGCGCGGAACTACGACGCGCTGAGCGAGGACATTCTCGGCCCGCTGCTGCGGGTGCCGAAACATCCGTTGCTGCTGGGCAGATTCGGCCTGCCGACGGTCGCTCCGGCGACCGTGCTGGCCCGGTACTTCCGCACTGAACAGGCTCGTGCGCTGTGGCTCGGCGTTGCGGCACACGCGTTCCGGCCATTGGACCGTCCGCTGTCGTCGGCGATCGGGCTCGGCATTCTCACCGCGGGTCACCGGCACGGCTGGGCGGTGGCCGAGGGCGGGTCGCGGGCGATCAGCGACGCATTGGCCGCGTTGGTGGCCGACTTCGGCGGGAAGATCGAGACCGGCGTGCGGGTGCAGGCGGTTTCGCAGCTGCCGCGAGCGGATGTGGTGGTGTGGGACGTCGGACCTCGCGCACTGGCATCGGTGCTCGGCGATCGATTGCCGCCGCGGATCCGGCGGGCGTACGAGCGGTTCCGCTACGGCCCCGGTGCGTTCAAAGTGGACTTCGCGGTGCAGGACGGGATTCCGTGGCGCTCGCCGGAAGCGCGGGCGGCCGGGACTGTCCACTTGGGAGGTTCTGCGGCGGAAGTCGCTTCGGGTGAGTGTGAAGTGCACAATGGACGGATGCCGGAGCGGCCGTTTGTGTTGCTGGGTCAGCAATACCTGGCCGATCCGTCCCGTTCGGTCGGTGATGTGCATCCGGTGTGGGCGTACGCGCATGTGCCGCATGGCTACTCCGGCGACGTGACCGAGGCGATCACCGCGCAGATCGAACGGTTCGCGCCGGGGTTCCGGGAGCGCGTCATCGGTTCGGTGACCACGTCGTCGGCGGAATTCGCTGCGGGGAACCCGAATTTCGTCGGCGGGAACATCCTCACCGGAGCGAAAGACGTGCGACAGCTGGTGTTCGGGCCGCGGGTGACCCTGCAGCCGTACGATGTCGGCGTTCCAGGCCACTTCGTGTGTTCCGCGGCCACGCCGCCGGGACCAGGCGCGCACGGGATGTGCGGCAGTCACGCGGCGGCGCGGGCGTTGCGGTATCTGCGGCGGTAAGGACTAGCGGAGCAGGACGCCCGGGTTCAGCACTCCGGCTGGGTCGAGGGCGTCCTTCGCCGCGGACAGGGCAGCGGCGAACGGGTCCGGGCGCTGCCGGTCGTACCACGGGCGGTGGTCGCGGCCGACCGAATGGTGATGGGTGATCGTGCCGCCATTGGTCAGAACCGCTTCGGACACCGCGGTTTTCAGCTCGTCCCACTGCGCGACGGTGCTGCCCCAGCGGCCGGTCGCGTAGATGCCGTAGTACGGCGCGGGGCCGTCCGGGTAGACGTGGGTGAACCGGCAGGTCACCACGCCCGCGCCGCAGATCTCGGCGATCGCCGCGTTCGCGGCCGTCGTGACTGCCTCGTGCAGCGACTCGAACGCGTCCCAGGTGCAGGCCGTTTCGAAAGTCTCCACCACCATCGACCGGCGGGCGAGCGCGTCGCGCTGGTACGGCATCCGCAGGAAGGCCGATCGCCACGCCGAACCGGATTCGCCGCGCCGGGCGGTGACGGTGCCGCCGTGGTCCGCGGCGAGTTCGAGCGCGCGGTCCAGCCAGGCGTCCACCGGATGGTCGGCGGACTCGAACGCGAGCAGCAGCAAGCCGTCCGCCTGGACCCCGGTGTTGAGGAACGCCTCCGCCGCGTCGAGGAGGCGGCAGTTCGATGGGTACAGGCCGGACTGGGCGATCGCCCGGGTCGCTCGTACTGCGTCGGCGTACTTGGTGAAGCTCACCGACGCTTTCGCCTGCCAGCGGGGACGTTCCTGCAGTCGCATCCACGCTTCGGTGATCACGCCCAGTGTGCCTTCCGAGCCGAGGACCAGCCGATCCGGCGACGGTCCGGCCCCCGAACCGGGCAGCCGTCGCGACTCGCTGACGCCGGCCGGAGTCACGACGCGCAGGGACTCGGTGAGGTCGTCGATGTGCGTGGCCAGCGTCGCGAAGTGGCCGCCGGCGCGGGTCGCCAGCCAGCCGCCGAGCGTGGAGTGCGTGAACGACTGGGGGTAGTGCCGCAGCGTCAGGCCGTGCGGGCGGAGCTGGTCCTCCAGCGCGGGCCCGTACACCCCGGCCTGGATGCGCGCGGCGCGGCTCGTCCGGTCGATCTCCACGACCTGGTCGAGATGGCCGAGGTCCAGCGACACCGCGGGGGCCGGGAAACGCGGTTCGATGCCGCCGACGACGGAACTGCCGCCGCCGTAGGGGATTACCGGCGTGCCGCTGGTGGAACACCAATCCAGGAGGTCGAGCACGTCCTGCTCGGACTCCGGGCGCGCGATGATGTCCGGCACCGCCTCGACCCGCCCTTCCAGGTTCCGGACGACGTCCCGGAACGCCTTGCCGCGCGCGTGCGACAACCGGTCGGCCTGGCCGGTCGAGCACAGCCGGGCCAGCGCGGCGGGCGGGCGGAGCCGGGACGGCGGCGCCGGCAGGTCGTCCGGCGAGGGAGGAGCGTGGTCGGTGAAGTCGTGGGCGGGAAGGAAGGCGGACGTGCGCGCGACCAGCGCTTCCGATTCTTCGGCGGTCAGCGCTTCTTCGGTGTCGCCCCAACCCCACCAGGACCGTGTCATCCGACTGCTCCCTTCCGAATTGACCCTAGAGTAACTTACTCTAGGGTAATAGGCACTGAGGAGGAAAGATGAGCGTGCTGACCGCTGCCGCGCCGTTCGTGGTGAACCGGGTGCTCCCTCGCTTCGACCAGCGGATCGAGGCGTCCGCGAAGCCGTTCGACCGGCCTGGTCTGCTGCGGCCGCATCCGGACTCGCGGACCTGGGCGTGGACGCACTACGGCATCTTCGTGCCGGAACTGCCCCGGCCGCACCGCTACCTCAACACCATGACGCTGATCGGCAGCACCGGTGCGGTGTGTTTCGACAACGATTACCTCGCTACCTCCGATGCGCGCCGCACCACCACTGTCTTGTCGTCTACTGCCGCGCCTGGACATCATCACTATCAGGCCTACGATTCGCACACCGAATGCCGCTTCGCGGAGGACGGTTCGCGGCTGGAGTGGGATTCGGATCTCGCTATCGAAGCGGCGCATCCGTCGTATCAGGTGCATGCGCGTTACGACGGGTTCTCGGCGGATCTGGCGATTACTGCTACGCCGCAGGTTTCCTGGTTCGTGCGGAATCCGGCGTATGACCACTTGAGTTTGCTCGCGACCTTCACCGGGATGATTACCGACGACACTGGCGAGACCGAGATTGGCGGGCTATGCACTGTCGAGTACGCGCGATCGGTTTCGCCGCAAGCACTTCGGCGTACACCGTTGCCGCTGCGGTACAAGCTGCCGATCGACTTCTTTACCTATCAGATCATCAACCTCGATGATCGGACGCAGCTGTTGCTGACCGATGTTCGGGCGGCTGGGGCTACGGCTTGTCGGCTTGCCTATGTGCGCACGCTTGACGGGGATGCTGCGGTGTTTCGTGATGTCCAGTTCGAGGTGGACTATCGGGACGAGCCGGAGATTGATCCGCGAGGGCGGGAGATGCGGGTGCCGGAGCGGTTTCGGTGGACCGTGCGGGACGGGGTGGACGAAGTCGTGGCGGTGGAGGCTGTTGTGGACAGTCCATTGCGGTACGGGCATGGGCGCGGTTATGTCGGCGCGTACACGTATTCCGGCGCGTTTCGGGAGCGGGCGGTGTCGGGGAGCGGGTATTTCGAGTGGGTGGATTGCGAAGTCAGCCGCGCAGGGAGGTGAGGATTCTCGCGCAGCGTTGGGTGGTGGTTTCGGCGGTTTCTTCCGGGTGCTCCAGCCACCAGTTGACGGTGGCGGCTACCGCGCTGTACCAGATTCGGGCGAACAGGGAGGCGTCGGCTGGGTCGGCGAAACCGGCTGTGGACAAGGCTTCTTGGGTGCCTTCCGCGCCGAGTGCGGACAGTTTGCGGCGGTAGGAGCGGGCTGCTTCGTCTACCGCGGAGTTCGGGGGGAGGGTGGGGTCCCACAGGACTGCCCAGTCGAGGCGGCGGGGTTCCAGGGTGCGGAAGATGGCGTCCAGGGTGTCCAGGGCTCGGGTGAGGCCGGTGCCGGTTTGGGCTTCGGTGACCGCGTCGACCAGCGGGGCCGCGCCGCGGTGCAGGCAGGCCAGGTAGAGGCCGTCTTTGGACTCGAAGTAGCCGTAGACGAGCGGTTTGGAAATTTCCGCCCGGCGGGCGATGGCGGCTACTGAGGCGTGGGCGTAGCCCTGGGCTCCGAACTCCTGGACGGCGGCGTCGAGGATCAGCCGCTCCCGTTCGGGACGCGGCATTCCTTTGCTGCCTGCCGAATTTGCCACGGGGCCAGCATAGCCGATGTCGGCTGCTGGGCGGTTGGGTCCATTGTGGACTCTAGGGTGCGGTGGTCGGGTAGGCTGCTCGCACAGGTTTTCGCGAGGCAGGGGAGTGTCGCTGTGTCTACTCATCATCTTGTGCTTGACGGTGCGGACATCGTTTACGACGTGCATAACCGGCCGGTTTCGGAGGTGGACCGGCCGTTGGTGATGATCGGGCAGCCGATGGATGCCAGTGGGTTCGGGACGCTTGCGGGGTTGTTTCCGGAGCGGGCGGTGGTTACTTACGATCCGCGCGGGCTCGGGCGGAGTACTCGGTCTGACGGGGGTACGGAGAATCGGCCTGAGGTGCAGGCTGGGGATGTGCATGCGGTGATATCGGCTCTTGGGGTGGGGGCTGTTGATCTGTTCGCCAGCAGTGGCGGGGCGGTTACTGCGCTGGCGTTGGTGGCTCGGTATCCGGGGGATGTGGCGAAGGTGGTGGCGCATGAGCCGCCGGCTATCGCGGCGTTGCCGGATGTCGAGGGGGCGGCTCGGGCTTGTGATGCGGTGACTGAGCGGTATTTGGCTCGGGGGTGGGGGTATGGGATGGCTGCGTTTATCGCCATGACCAGTTGGGTTGGGGAGTTTACTGAGGAGTTCTTTGCGCAGCCTGAGGTTGAGCCTGGGCAGTTTGGGTTGCCTGCCGAGGATGACGGGAAGCGGGATGATCCGTTGTTGTCCGCGCGGTCTCGGCCGGTTATTGACTTTGTGCCGGATTTTGCTGCGTTGAAGGCTGTTGAGGGGCGGGTTGTGCTGGCGGTGGGGGAGGAGACCGGGGAGACGTTTACTGGGCGGACTGTTCGGGCTCTTGCGGCTCGGTTGGGGGTGGGGGTGACTGTGTTTCCTAGTCATCATGGGGGGTTTCTTGGTGCGGAGAATGGGTATCCGGGGCAGCCGGAGGCGTTTGCTGTTCGGTTGCGGGAGGTTTTGGGGTGATTGCTCGTCGCCTGGCGGCGACATTGCGCCCTGAGTGGGGCCACCACCCCGAAGTTTTATTGTCCTGACGGTTCGGGGGTGCGTGTCAAGGCGGGGAAGATGCCTTGCCAAG